>CALWDX010000051.1 GCA_944376805.1 uncultured Clostridia bacterium | reverse complement strand
AGAAACAGAAACAACAACTATTAGTAGTAGAAGAAGTAAATTAAATATTAATACTAATAAAAATTATTCACCTAAAGAAAGTAAAAGCATAAAAACTCAAATAATAGGTGGAAAAACTATAAAAGCTAATGATATAGAACAAGCATTTGAAAGCAAAGGTATAAATATAGATAATTATAAAAAATATTATTATCCAACAACTCAAAGACGTTCTATATTAGATAATCCATTTGTAAAAGGTTATTTAGTATATAGCGTTATAGATGATACAGTAAAACTAGTAGATAGTCTTACGGGTTATAATGAAAATCAAGTAGTAGGAGTTGTTTCTAATGAAAATAATAAAGATGAAATAATAATGTTTGAAGAACAACAAAATACAAAAACTCATAAAAATTTATTTACAAGTGTTTTAATAATTATGGTATTAATAATGTTAATAATTTTTATAATTATTATATTATTATTCAGAAAAATTTTTAAAGTATCTAATAAAAATTAATATATTTAAAAAGGTATATTGAAAATTTAATCAATATACCTTTTATATTATTAAAAAATTATTTAATTGAGTTTTTTTGTTGTTTATCTATAAAGACATAAATAGCAATGCCACATAATGATATAATAGTTAAAATTAAACCTAAATTAAATCCTTTAACATGATATTTAAAAGAAATTTTATGTTTTCCTTCTGTAAGAGGTATACCTATAAGTCCACCAGTTTTTTCATTAGATATATAATTTCTACCTATATCAATTATTTCAGTTTTAACATCATCTACATAAACAGTAAAACCTTCATCATAAGGGATAGATGTAAACATTATACCATCATTTTCTACTGTTATATTACCATTTAAAGAAGTACTATCATAGTCTGTAACAGTTAACATTTCATCTGAAAGTTGATTATATAAATTTTCAAAAACTAAATCATTAAAAGAAGCAGCATAAACTTTAAAACTACCAGTTTTAGAATAAGTTGTTTCATAAGCACCTTTTCTATCTAAAGAAAATTCTATGTCAACAAAATCACCAGCTTGTAAAACACCAAGGTCTATAAGACTTCTACCAGTAGATATTTCTCTATCAGACATTTGTCCATTTAAAGCATATTTAAATCTTTTAGAATTTGTAGACTCTACATATAAAAATGTTCTTTGTGTTTTAGGTATATATGTCCTTGCATAAACTGTTGGTATTAAATCAAGGTTAGTTTCATCATGTAATGTATAAGAATAAGATTGAGTTTCATTTTCTTTTAGCTCTATATCTACATTATCTGCTCTAAAATGTTCAACAGGAAATTCTGTGAAAAGTTCATCAGTTATGTTAGTACTATTATATACAAATTCATTTTGAGTTATAAAAGGTGTTTTTTGTTCTGTTTCCCAATTTTGTATATTATTATCTACCATAAATCCTAAAGATAATGGCGTTTTATTTTTATATAAATAAACATTGTCAAATTGTTCTATAAGGTCATAGTTTCTATTAACTATTGGTCCTCCTTTAGCCATAATATATTTAATATTAAACATAGCATCTATAAGAGGAGTAGGGTCATAATATCTATAAGAGTTACCAGTAGCTGCTATTCCCAAGTCTTCTAAAAGTTTAGAAGTATTACCATAAGCTAAAGAAGAAAATTGAGAAAAGCCATTATAATGATACATTGTAGACTCATTTATAGCAGTAAACCTAGAAAATTCTTGTCTAAAAAATTTATTTTCATCTGTGTCATTTTCTTTTATATATTCTAATATATCATCTGTTGCATCTATATATTGTATATAACTATCTCTATCTGTTGAACCACTATAAATAAAACCATTTAAACTGTTAAATAAACTTTCACCAGAAGTTATTAATAATAAAATAGATAAAGAAATAGATATATAAGATTTAAAATTAAATTTATTTATACAATATTTTAAAGTTATACCACATAATATAATAATAGCTAATGAAATTATACTTAAAATATAAAATCCACTTGTGATAGATTTACCTTCTGTAAGATTTTTAATATGATATATTAAACCACCTATAAATAAACCTATTGAAACTAAAGAAAAAATTATACTAGTTGTAAGTGAAATAACTTTAATTTGTTTGTTATCATTTTCTTTTATATCATAATTTTTTTGATAAAGTAAAATAATTAACATATAAATAATTAGTAATATTATATTAGTTATAATGTCTCCAGTAGATAAAGTTCTAGAAATATCATCTACTACGTTTACTAAATAAAATTCACTTAAAAACATATATAAAATATAAAAAGGTATAGCAACAAAAATAACTAAAGGTTTTATACCTTTTATATTTATTAAAGATTTATATGCAAGTGTTAAAATTATAAAAGAATATATAAATGTATATCTATGTGGTAAGTTAGCAGGGAAGTGAAAACCATGTATAATAAAGTCTAGCTGTTTAAATGCAGAACAAGCTAACATAAATAATAGTAATATTATAAAAGATATACGTTCTTTTAATTTTATTTCTTTATTAAAAAAGTAAGTAGGTAATAATACCATAGTTAAAACACCACTATAAAGATTAGGTAAATCTTCATTTCTTGCTAATACAACAGGTCTAGCACCAGAAAAATGATTACTTATCATTTGATAAACATTTTGATACATTTTAAAAGAAGAAAAAGATGTATCAGAAGTTTGAGTTCTTCCAAGAGCAACAACAGTTGGTATAGCTAAAAACATAGTTGTACCACCAGCTAAAAGTGATAGTATAGCAAATTTTAAAATTCTATTTAAAATAACTTTAAATTCTATTTTTAAACTATATTCTGAAAAAACTTTTATTAAAAAATATAATGTAGCGAATACACAAACTAAAAAGGCTATATAAAAATTTACTATAATACAAAATATAAGACTAATAAGATAAGTCTTATAAGCACCATTTTTAACAAGCCTATCTATCCCAAGAGCTACAAGTGGAAATAAATAAATAGAGTCCAACCACATTATATTCCAATAAAAACTTGTTATAAATGCCATAAAAGCATACATTATGCCAAATATAGTAATAAAAATAGTATTTTTATTAAAAGTATTTTTTAAGTAGTATGAAAAACAAAATGCACATAGAACTATTTTAACAAATACAAAAAATAAAATTGCTTCAGATATATACTTACTAGGAAAAAATAATATAAAAATACTAATAGGACTAGCAGTATAATAAGCTATCTGACTTAAAAACTCTTTACCAAGCCCACCTTGCCAAGAATAAAAAAGACTTTCACCATTTAATAATTTATATCTTAGTTCTTCGTGAAATGGTGCATATTGATGATATAAATCTACTCTTAATATACTATTTTCTCCAAAAGGAAAAAAACCAGAAAAAGCGTAAGTTATAAGCATAATAACAGCACTTATAACAGTAGCTAAAAGTATATAATTGTTTTTTCTTATAATGTCTTTTATCATAATATTTCCTTTCATAACATATTGTAATTATTAAATCTAGTATATTATACCATATATTATAATTATTTAAAGAAAAATTTTAAGATTTAAAAATAAAAACTTTACTAAAAAAGTAATTAGCTACAACAACAAATACATTAACTAAAATTTTTGATAAAATTTCCGATATATTTAAAAAGTCTACCATTATAACCATAAATATAATGGATAATATTAAAGAGGCTAGTCTAAGGGTAAAAAAATAAAATATTTCTTTAAAGATATTATGTTTATTTTCTATTGCAGAAAATACAAATATTTTATTTGTAATATATGCAAATAAAACAGCAAAAATCCAAGCAAGACAAGTAGATACTATATAGTGTATATTTAGTAAATTATTTGATATATAGAAAACAATAAAATCTACAAGAGTTGTTAAGACACCAAATATTAAATATAATATAACTTCTCTATTAAATAATTTTTTATAAATAGATTTAAACATTTTTATATTCTCCATTTTAAAATAATAATATGTTATATAATATAAAAAGTAGGCAAAGCCTACTTTTTATATTAATTTTTTACAACTGTTAATGTAACTTTTTCACCATTAATATTCCATTCTTTAGTATAACCATTATTAGAACTATTAATTATATCAGTTGCTAAAACATCTTCTTTTATTTGTTCAATATTTTTAGATATAATATTAGTAATTTTTTCATTATTTGAATAGTAAACTGTAATTTTATCTAATACTTCAAATTCAGCTTCTTTTCTCATAGTTTGAATTTTACTTATAATTTCTCTAACAAAACCTTCTTCTAAAAGTTCATCTGTAAGATTTGTATCTAAAACTATAGTTATATTTTTATCACTTTCAGAAACATAGCCTTCCATTTGAGCAGTTTCAATTAAAACATCATCTTCACTAAGTTCAATATTTTCATTATCTATTGTAAATTTAATTAGGCCAGTTTCTTTAAGTTCAGACATAAGTTTAATACCATCATTTTCTTTAAGATAATTAGCAATAGAAGGAACAAGTTTACCATATTTTTTGCCAAGTGTTCTAAGTTGTGGTTTAAAGCTATAACTTGTAAAGGCAGAAACATCATCTTTAAACTCTACATTTTTAATATTAAGTTCTTCTTTAATAATATCTATAAACATAGTATCTAATTTAGTATTAGATTTTACAAACATATTTCCTATAGGCTGACGATTTTTAATATTAGCAGTATTTCTACCAGCACGCCCAGCTACAACTATTGATAATACTGTATCCATATCTTCTTCTAATTTTTTATCAATAAGACTTTCATCATATGTTGGGAAGTCACAAAGGTGAACACTTTCAGGAGCATCTTTAGAAACTTTGCAAACAAGATTTTGATAAATACTTTCAGCCATAAATGGTGTAAATGGAGCAGAAAGTTTTGTAATAGTAGTTAATACTGTATATAAAGTCATATAAGCATTAACTTTATCTTGAGGCATATCTTTACCCCAGAAACGTTCTCTTGAACGTCTTACATACCAATTACTAAGTTCATCTACAAATTCAGACATAGCTCTTGAAGTTTCAGTAAGTTTATAATTTTTTAATCCATTATCTACAAATTTAACTAAAGAATTAAGTTTTGATAAAATCCATTTATCCATAGGTGGTAATTTATCATATTCTAAAGTATAGTTGTTAGGGTCAAAGTTATCAATATTTGCATATAAAACAAAGAATGCATAAGTATTCCATAATGTACCCATAAATTTACGTTGACCTTCATTTACAGCTTCTTCATAAAATCTATTAGGTAACCAAGGAGAACTATTTGTATAGAAATACCATCTAACAGCATCAGCACCTTGTTTGTCGAGTACAGTCCAAGGGTCTACAACATTTCCTGTGTGTTTACTCATTTTTTTACCATCTTTATCTTGAACATGACCTAAAACAATAACATTTTTATAAGGTGCTTTGTCAAATAATAAAGTTGATATAGCCATAAGTGTGTAGAACCAACCTCTAGTTTGGTCTATTGCTTCAGAAATAAAGTCAGCAGGGAAATTTTCATTAAATATTTCTTTATTTTCAAATGGATAATGCCATTGAGCAAAAGGCATACAACCAGAGTCAAACCAACAATCAATAACTTCTGTAACTCTTGTCATTGTACCATTACATTTTGGACAATTTAAGTGAACATTATCAATATAAGGTTTATGAAGTTCTATATCTTCTGGACAATCTGAAGACATAGATTTTAGCTGTTCAATGCTACCTACTGCTTCTCTATGACCACAACTACATTCCCAAATAGGTAAAGGAGTACCCCAATAACGTTCTCTTGATAAGCCCCAATCAATAACATTTTCTAAGAAATTACCAAAACGACCTTGTTTAATATTGTCAGGCATCCAATTTACTGTATTATTGTTTTTAACAAGCATATCACGCATTTTTGTCATAGCAATAAACCAAGTATCCCTTGCATAATATAATAAAGGAGTATCACATCTCCAACAGAAAGGATAACTATGTTCATAGCTTTCTGCTTTTAAAAGTTTGTTTTCTTGTTTTAATTTTTTTATAATATCTTCATCAGCATCTTTTACAAATACACCAGCCCAGTCTGTAACTTCTGGTAAAAATTTACCTTCTTCATTAACAAGTTGAACAAAAGGAAGATTGTTGTCTTTACCAACACGAGCATCATCTTCCCCAAATGCAGGGGCACAATGTACTATACCAGTACCATCTGTAAGTGTAACATAAGAATCACATACAACATAGTATGCTTTTTGGTCTTTTACTATATTTTTAGCATAGTCAAAAAGTGGTTCATATTCTAAACCTTTAAGTTCACTACCTTTACATTTTTCTAATACTTCTGGTTTTTCTTCTTCACCAAATACTTTAGAAACTAATGCATCAGCTAAAATATATTTTTCACCATTTAAAGCCACTTTAACATAATTTTCATCAGCATTAACAGTAAGAGCAACATTTGAAGGTAAAGTCCAAGGAGTTGTTGTCCAAGCAAGTAAAAATTCATTAGTTGTACCTTTTACCAAAAATTTAGCATAAGCAGATTTATCTTTAACATCTTTATAGCCTTGTGCTACTTCGTGGCTTGATAAAGAAGTGCCACAACGAGGACAATAAGGTACAATTTTATGACCTTTATATAATAAGCCTTTATCCCAAATTTGTTTTAAAGCCCACCATACAGATTCAATATATGAATTGTGATAAGTTACATAAGGGTTATCCATATCAGCCCAGAAACCAACTCTATCACTCATTGTTCTCCATAAACTCTCATATGTGAAAACACTATCTTTACATTGTTTAATAAAAGGTTCAACACCATAGTTTTCAATTTGAGGTTTACCACTTATACCAAGTTTTTTTTCAATTTCAAGTTCTACTGGTAAACCATGAGTATCCCAACCAGCTTTTCTTAAAACTTTATAACCCTTCATAGTTTTATAACGTGGTATAATATCTTTTACAACTCTTGTTAAAATATGTCCTATATGTGGCTTACCATTAGCAGTTGGAGGACCATCAAAAAATGTAAAAACTTCCCCAGTTTTTCTACTTTCAATACTTTTTTCAAAAATTTTATTTTCTTTCCAAAAGTTTAAAATTTCTTTTTCTCTTTCAACAAAGTCTAAATTAGTTAAAACCTTATCGTACATAATTACCTCCTAAAATTTATATTTTACCTTTTAAGGTTATTTTAATTATTAAATACTAAATATAAAAAAGCCCTGTCAAAAAGACAGGACGTAATAAACGCGGTACCACCTGATTTGATAGTAAAAACTATCCACTCAAACCCTGTAACGTAGGGGATACGTTAAAGCCTAATGATTTTTACAATTAGTAAAAATGTTCAGTTTACTGCTAAAAGGTGATTTTCAGTATAAATCTATTGGCTAGACTTTCACCAACTCTAACTCGCTAAACTAAGAATATATACTTACTGTCCTTATCAAAGCATTTATTATTTATTATAGTATTATTTTTTATTATAACTGCAAAAAATAAATTTGTAAAGAGTAAATTTATATGATAAAATAATAGTAAATTTAATTTAAGAGGTGTTTTTTTGGAACAATTAGAAGAAATATATAATAAAATAAATAATTTAAACTCTCTTTTAGATAGAAAAATAGAAATATTAGGAGTATTATTAGATATAACAAATTATCAAAGAGGATTTTTTGAACAATTTGAAGGTGAAGAAATGGAAAAATTTGTCAATTTATCTATAAGTGAAAAACAAAAATTTATTGATGAATTAGTTAGTATAGATAGTATGTTTTTGAATATTTTTGAAAGTTTTAAAGGAAGTTTAAATGAAAATAAAAAAATATTTGAAAGTGAGTTAAAAGAAATACAAAGTAAAATACAACAAATAACAGATATTGATTTTAAAATACGTTTACAAGAAGAAAAAAATAGTCATATTTCAAATATTGTTAATAACAATATTATAAATAATACAGATAAAGTAAAAACTTTAAAAGTATCTAAAAATGATATGTTAAAAAAATATACAGATAACAATAAAATATAATAGGCTATAGAAAAATTCTAAAGCCTATTATATTTTGAAAAGTGGATTTTATACTAATTTTAACTTGCTTTTAATTCTAATCTTAACCTATCAGCAATAAGTGCAATAAATTCACTATTTGTAGGTTTGCCTTTATGATTATTTATAGTATAACCAAATAAATTATCAATTGCATCAATTCTTCCTCTGCTCCAAGCAACTTCTATAGCGTGTCTTATAGCTCTTTCAACTCTACTAGGTGTAGTGTTACATTTTTTAGCTATAGATGGATATAATTCTTTTGTTATATAGTTTAAAACATCAATATCACCAATAGCCATAATAATAGCTTCTCGCATATAATGATAACCTCTTATATGAGCAGGAACTCCTATTTCATGTAATATATTAGTAACTCTTGTTTCTAAATCTAATTCAGTACAATTTATACCTATTTTATTATCATTATTACCTGATAAAGAAATCTCTTTTAATTGTTTTATTCTAGAAACTAAAAGCTCCATATCAAAAGGTTTAGCTATATAAAATTTAGCACCAAGAGAAAAAGCCTTTTGTGTAACTTGTTCTTGAGTTACTGCTGTTAACATAATACACATAGAATTAATATCTTTCATATTTTGTAATTTTTCTAAAACACCAATACCATCTAAATGTGGCATAACTTCATCTAATAAAACAACATCTGGTTTTAAAGAGATAATTTTTTCATAGGCTTGTAAACCATCAAATGCAACATCTATAACTTCAATATTAGATTGTTTATTTAAGTAATTTTTTAATATATCACAAAAATCTTTGTTATCATCTGCTAATAGAACACGTATTTTATCTTGACTCAAAATAATTTCCTCCTAAAAATAACTATTATAAGTTATTACTTTTAATTGTAATTTAATTTTTATTAAAGTTAGATACCTTTGATAAATAAGCATTAGTATATTTTATATTTTTAGTGATATCTTCACCAAACCAATTTGGCGGAATAAAATTTTCTGCTTGTTCAATATTATCAAATTCTACTTCTATATTTTTAAAACCTTGAAGATTACCCTCATAAATATCTAATTCTGCTACTAAATCATTTTCCAATGGAATAATATATCTAGTTTTTATAATAGGTTCACCTTCTATTTTTAACCATAAATTTTCAAATTCTTCTTTTGTTATTTCCTTTTCAAATTCTTCTCTTTGAATATCACCCTTTCCTTTAAAAGTGAATATATATTTATTATCTTTTTGTCTAATTCTTAAAACGGGATTTGTAGAAATATAACCTTGTTTTATGTAATAGTTTTTGCAGTTTTCTAGATTAGGTATATGTTTCACTAAAAATTTTCTTTCTATTTCAAAGTTTTTCATATTTAACACCTCTTTTTTATTTTGATTATAATTTATTATAGTTTATTTTTCAATTTATTAAATAATTATTTATTTTAATTTTCAAAATAAATAATAAAGAAGTATCTATTTTTAGATAATAACTATATAAAATATAAAATAAAAATATCTTATAAATTTTTTTGATTATAATATTAAAAAAACATATAATAAATTTTATAATAAAATAAAATTAAGATAGGGATTTTATGAAAGTAATATCTAAAAAATAACTATTATATAATCTTTGTATATTAAAGCAAATATCATTTTATATAGACAAAAATGAATTAAAAAATATACATTTTATTAATATTATTTCATTGTGTAATTACTTAGATAATAAGTCAGATAAAAAATATAATTATTTAGAAGGTTTAATTGAAATATATAAATATATACCTATAAATATTTATGATAATATAAAGTTATACATTTTATTAAAAAATGGTTTAAATAGTATAAATATAGAATATATAAAAAATATTAAGAAAATAATTTATGTTAAAAATATATATATTTTTTTAAACTTATTATCTAAAGTAAAAACAAAAAATGAATTTTTAATAATATTTAAAAATTGTAATAATATTATAAAACATTATGAAAATAATATTTTATAATAATTAAAATTTTTTTAACTTGATTTTAAAATTAATTTACTAGTTTTAAATGTTAGTCTAGTGGTACAACCTAAATCCTCATTATTAAAAATTTCAAAACTACCATTTAAACTTTTCATTGCATTTAAGCAAATAGGAATACCTAAACCACTACCATTATTTTTATTTGTGAAAAATGGTTCATATATTTTTTGAGAAATATCTTTATCTATACCAGTACCATTATCTATAATATCAACAATAATATTTTTATCTTTTATATAAATATTAGTTTGTATAAAACCTAAATTATCATTTATAGCTTCTACACAATTTTTATATATATTTGAAAATATCATAGAAAGTTTTGAATATTCACCAATAATAAACATATTTTCTATACTTTCAAAACAATTTATACTAAATGTAATATTATTATATATATTAAACTTTTCTATATATTCTTTTATTAAATCAACTATATTAATTTTCACTAAATTTGATTCATAATTCTGATTACAAAATAGCATAAAATCTGATACAATTTCAGATATTTTATTAAGTTCATTTTTTATCATAGTAACATTTTTCTTATGGTTATCTAATACATTTTCAAGCTCTAGTAGCTCAATATTAGCTTTTATAAGTGATACAGGATTTTTAACCTCATGAACTAAAGCTATAGTTAAATCTTTTGTTAAATTATTTTTATAAAAATACAAAACCTAATCCTCCCAAAACCTTTTATATTAATATTTAAGGAAGTAATAATGTTTTACCAACGAAAATAGTACCTTCATTGTCTAGTCCGTTTATATTCATTATTTCTTCTATTTTACTTCTATCTCCATAAATTCTTTTACTTATGCTTTCTAAAGTATCACCTTCTTTTACTTCATATTTTTTATAATTTTTATTGTTTTCTAAAGCATTTGAAGTAGTTGTTTCTGTTTGTTTGTCAGTTGAATTTTCAGTAGTAGAAACTGTAGAACTCTCTTCTTTTCTAGATGATGTAGCAACTGTAGTTTGCTCTGTTGTATGTGTAGTAGTTGTTAATAAAGAAGATGTTTTCTCTGTTGAAATTTCTGTTGTTTTAGAATTATTTTGAGCAAAAACACTTTGCACATTGTCATCTTTAATTTGACTTAAAATATACCTATAGCTGTCATCTAGTTTAACAAGTCTTTTTTCAAGTTCAGAGATTTTATCATCACTTTGTATTAAACCTACTCCCATTATAAAACAAACAAGAAATAATACTGCACTTAAAGAACCAAAGATATTTGCCATTTTTTTATATTCACCTAAAGAGTGCATATTTTTATTAATTTTAGCTTTTCTTCTAGTCATATTCATAACTCTTTCATCTTTAGCTTTAATTTTATTTTCACTAGCTCTTACATTATCATTTTTATTATTTGACATATACTCACTCATAGCCTCATTTTTTTCATAGTAGATAATAAAACCACTAAGTGCTTTAAAATCATTATTAAATAATATGTAAAAACCACCTATATTTTCTAGTGGGTCACTTAAAAAAAATACTTGATTTTTCTTATCAAAATATTTTTTATGATAATTTATATAACCATCATTTATATAGTCTGAAAATCCTGGCTGAGAATAAAACCAACCCACAATATTTGAACCTTTAAAATATGTATTTATTTGTTCTTCTACATAATCAAAAGATTTTTCACTTAATTTTACCATACCATCTTGTATTATAGTATGCTCTCCTTTAATAGCACCATTAATAAATAGAACATCATTACCATCAATGGTGTATGTTTCACCTACTAAAACAGCTATTCTCTCTTCATTGTTAGAATATTTTGAATATTGTTGTAGAAATGTAAATACATAATCTTCCATGTAAATTTTTAAAGTTTCATCAATATTTCCCATTTGTTTTATATTTTTTGGTAAGCTAATATTATTATTACTTTGTTTCATAAAAAACTCTCCTTAGACATATAATTATAAGTTTTGTTAATTTATGAAAATATTATCACATACTAATTACATTTTATGGAAAAATTTGTCAATAGTCAAGAAATTTTTATCCCTATTTATAAGTATTTTTTTACAACTATAAATAACTATTTACAATTTTATATATTTTTTGGTCAATATTGACAAAAATTTAATTATTTTTTTATATTAAAATTTTTTATAGTAATGTATAATTTATTAATTTTTTGAAAAAATATATATTATTATTATATAAATATTAAATTTTTAATGAAATTTACACAAAATTTAAGGAGAAGTAAAATTGATTAATATATTAACTAATAGAAATAAAGCTATAAATTATATAAATTCTAGTTCAGAATTTGCATTATTAGAATTTAAAGAAATTTTTTTTAATATATTGAATAAATATAAACATAAATTTAAAACTTTCATATTTTTGTGTATAGGTACTGATAGAGCAACAGGGGATAGTTTAGGACCTTTGGTTGGTTATAAATTATCTAAATTACCTTTTGATAAAAATATATTTATATATGGTACTTTAGAAAGTCCAGTACACGCAAAAAATTTAAAGAAAACTATAAAAGACATATATTTAAAACATAAAAATCCATTTTTAATAGCTATAGATGCTTCTTTAGGAGCAAAAGAATATGTAAATTATATAAATGTAGGTGAGGGAAGTATAAAGCCAGGAGCAGGAGCAAAAAAGAATTTACCACCTGTTGGGGATATTTTTATAACAGGGATAGTTAATCATACAGGTATATTAGAATTATCTGTTTTACAAAATACTAGATTATCTATTGTTATGAATATGGCAGACATTATTTCATCTGGTATATGGCATTGTGTAAGTGCCATATAAAAATATAAAAAGGTGTAGATTTTAAAATCTACACCTTTTTATATTATATTTATATTATTTATTGAAATATCTATTTAATAAACCTTCAAAAGCTTTACCATGTCTAGCTTCATCTTTAGCCATTTCATGAACTGTATCATGAATAGCATCAAGGTTGTATTCTTTAGCTTTTTTAGCAAGTTCAAATTTACCAGCAGTAGCACCATTTTCAGCAGCTACACGAAGTTCTAAGTTCTTTTTAGTAGAATCTGTTACAACTTCACCAATTAATTCAGCAAATTTAGCAGCGTGTTCAGCTTCTTCAAAAGCAGCTTGTTGATAGTACATACCAATTTCTGGATAACCTTCTCTATGAGCAACTCTTGACATAGCAAGGTACATACCAACTTCACAGCATTCGCCTTCAAAGTTCATTTTAAGACCTTCCATAATTTCTTCTGGGCAACCTTGAGCAACACCAACAACATGTTCACAAGCCCAAGTTAAACCTTCGCCAGATTGCTCTTTAAATTTAGAAGCAGGAGCTTTACATTGTGGGCAAAACTCTGGAGCTTCATTACCTTCATGAACATAACCACAAATAGTACAAACAAATTTTTTCATAATAAAAATCCTCCTTAATAATATATAATTAAATAATAAAATCAATATAAAGCTAAAAACAAATGTTATTAACTAATAACTATTATTAATTATAACAGATTATTTTTAAAAGTCAATATATTTTTTAAAATAAAATTATACAAATTTTTTAATACAATATATAACAATTTCATAATATTTTAGTAATATACTAACAATTAAAATAATTATTCACCAGATACACTAAGTTCTCCTACAAATATACTAGGTGAGCCAATACCACTTAAATCAAATTTCAAGTCATTAGCAATATCTTTAATATCTAATAACATATTATAGAAATTTCCTGCAATAGTTATTTGTTCAACAGGTTTTGTTTTTTCTCCATTTTCTATTAAGTATCCACTAGCTAATAAAGAAAAATCACCTGATATTTCATTAACGCCAGCGTGTAAGCCAGCCATTTCTGTTATAATAATACCATTTTCTATATTTTTAAACAATTCATTTAAAGATTTTTTACCATTTTTAATATAAAAGTTAGTAGGAGATATACCTATTTTACCTTTATATCCACTTTTAAAACCATTACCAGTAGATTTTACACCATCTTTTTTAGCAGTTTTTAAATTGTAAAGATAAGTTTTTAAAATACCATTTTCTATAACAGTTTTATTATAACAGGCTACACCTTCACTATCAAAACTATTAGAATTATAACCATTTTCTTTTAAAGGTTCATCTAAAACAGTTATAATATCACTTGCTATTTTTTTATTTAATTTGCCTTTTAAAAGAGAAAATCCTTTTTGTACACTTTCAGCAGAAAAATTACCTAAAAAACAAGAAAATAAATCTGTAAAACATTCATTTTCAAAAATGATATTATACTTTTTAGATGGTAAAGAAGTTGCACCTAGATAAGATAATGCTTTTTTACTTGCAGTTTCTCCAATATAAACAGGGTCTATATCATTAATGTCAAAACTTGCTTTTATTTCCATACCAGATTTTAAAATATCATTTTCTTTTGCTAAAGCTCCAGCATATGCAATTATATAATTATCTTTTTTGTTTAATTCAAGTCCTTTTGTATTAAATATGTAAATTTCACTAGATGCTTTACCAATAATACAATAATTACAACTAACTATTCTATTGTCATAATTTAAAGCAGCTTTTTCCATTTTTAAAGCTTTATCTATTAATGTGTCTACTTCCACATCTTCTAATTTTTCATAAAAAGTTTTAATAGGTGTATAGTTTTTATCACCAACATAAATTTCTTCTTTTTCTTCTTCATTTATTATTTCAGAATTTTCCTTTGCATATTGTATAAGTTTATCTATAATATCTTCAGATATTTGTTCTGTATAAGAATATCCAATTTTACCATTATAAAAACCTCTAAATGATAAACCACCACTTGTAGTATTATCAAATTTTTCTATTTCACCTTTTAAAACACTTACTTTTATACTTTTACCAGAATAGTAATATATTTCACAGTCAGAAAAGCCATTTTCAAGAGCTTTTTTAAATAATTTATCTTTAAAAACTTTTATATCCATATTTTTAGCTCCTTCCACCAACAGTTATTTTAGATACTCTAATCATAGGTTGACCAACACAAGTAGGAACAGAACCACTAGATGCTCCACACATACCTTCTGCATGTTCTAAATTGTCAGAAACCATATCAATATCTTTTAAAACTTCTTCACCTTTACCTATTAAAGTTGCACCTCTTACAGGTGTAGTAATTTTACCATTTTCTATAAGATAGGCTTCTCTTACAGAAAAGTTAAATTCACCCGTTGCTGGATTTACAGAGCCACCACCCATATATTTAGCATAGATACCTTTTTCAGTATTTTTAATAATATCTTCTTTTTTATCATTACCATTAGCAATAAAAGTATTTCTCATTCTAGGTACTGGAGCATATTTATAAGATTCTCTTCTACAAGAACCTGTAGACTTCATACCAAGTTTTTCACCATAAAAATTATCAACAAGATAACTTTTTAAAATACCATTTTCTATAAGTACAGTTTTTTGAGTTTCTGTTCCTTCATCATCAATATTAATAGAACCCCATTTATTAAGAATTGTACCATCATCTATAGCAGTGACTTTATCACTTGCTATTTTCTCACCCATTTTACCACAAAAAGCACTATCCCCACGGGCAACTTTTATTGCTTCTAAACTATGTCCACAAGCTTCATGGAAAATAACACCACCAAAACCATTATCTATAACAACAGGCATTTTACCACTAGGGCAAGGTGTTGCTTTTAACATAGTAACAGCAGAACGACTAGCCTCTTTTGCTAAATCATTTAAGTTTATTGTATCATAAAATTCAAAGCCCATTAAAGCTCCAGGACTAACACTTCCAGTTTGTTTTTCTGTTTCATTAGATGCAACAGCATTAATAGTAAATCGTGTTCTAATTCGTCTATCTTCAGCAAAAACACCTTTTGTATTTATAATACATATATCTTGTATAGAATGAATATAACTAGATATAGTTTCTGTTATAAGACTATCATATTTAAAAGAAGTATCGCTAGCTTCTTTTAACATATCTACTATTTTACTTTTATTAATAGTATTTGGTAGAATTTTAGCTTGATGCATACCTATTTTCCTATAGTCTTTTTTATCAAAATCTAAAATATTAATATTGTTATTTCCTTTTGTAGCTTTAGCTACTTCTTTAGCCATTTTTAATAAACTTTCTCTAGATAAGTCATTAGTATAAGCATATATAGTTTTACCATTATAAAAAACTCTAAGACCTATACCAAAATCTAAACCAGATAATGCACTATTAACTTTACCATTTACAAGGGATATACTACAATTATCTTTATTTTCAATAAATATTTCAGCAAAGTCTGCTCCTTTTGATGTTGCTTCTGTTAAAATTTCATTTGCAAGATTTTTATCTAACATTATTACACCTCCTAAATTATTTTAATATTTCAATTATACTCTAAAAAACTATATATATCAAATAAATATTATAACTATTACTAATATGACCTATAAAGAATAAATATTATTTAAATTATTGGCTTAATTTAGGGTTTATTAAAAATAATATTGGTTATAATTAAAAATATACTTGCTAAAATATAATATTTATTATAAAATTAAAAAGTAAAATATATAATTAATAAATTATTATTTTATACGTATAAATTGGCATTATACGTTTTAAGCTTTTATTATTATTAAAAATTATTAAATAATATAATTTTAGGAGGTTTTTAATTATGGCATATTTTATTAATGATGATTGTATAAGCTGTGGTGCTTGTGCAGCAGAATGCCCTGTTAATGCAATTTCTGAAGGAGATACTAAATATGTAATCGACCCAGATATATGCATTGATTGTGGTACTTGCTCAAGTGTTTGTCCAGTTGACTCACCTAATCCAGCTTAATACTAACTTTAAAAAGCTATGGCTAGTCCATAGCTTTTTTTAAAATTAATAAATAACTTTATTATAAATAGTTATTGAAAATATGAATAATAAAGTTTATAATATATTAAATGATTATATTTTTATAAAAGGAGAGTTAATATGGATAACAGATACAAATTAAATTGTGAACTTGCTCAAATGTTAAAAGGTGGTGTTATAATGGATGTTACAACACCAGAACAAGCTAAAATAGCAGAAGAAGCTGGAGCTTGTGCAGTTATGGCATTAGAAAAGATACCAGCAGATATAAGAGCTTGTGGTGGTGTAGCTAGAATGAGTGACCCTAAAATGATTAAAGAAATTCAACAAGCAGTAACAATTCCTGTTATGGCAAAAGTTAGAATAGGTCATTTTGTAGAAGCTTCTTTATTAGAAGCAATAGAAATAGATTACATAGATGAAAGTGAAGTTTTAACACCTGCTGATGATTGTTATCATATAGATAAAACTAAATATAAAGTACCTTTTGTATGTGGTGCAAAAGATTTAGGTGAAGCCCTTAGAAGAATAGCAGAAGGTGCTTCTATGATAAGAACAAAAGGTGAACCAGGTACAGGTGATATAGTACAAGCTGTAAGACATATGAGAATGATAAATTCAGAAATAAGACGTATACAATCTTTAAGAGAAGATGAACTTTTTGATAATGCTAAAAGATTAGGTGTACCTTATGAGCTGTTATTATCTGTTTATAAAAATGGTAAATTGCCAGTTGTAAATTTTGCAGCAGGTGGTATTGCAACACCAGCAGATGCAGCTTTAATGATGAATTTAGGAGCAGAAGGTGTATTTGTAGGCTCTGGTATATTTAAATCAGGTGACCCAGTTAAAAGAGCTATTGCTATTGTAAAAGCTGTTACAAATTATCAAGATTATAAACTTATAGCAGAACTTTCAGAAGATTTAGGTGAAGCTATGGTTGGTATAAATGAGTCTGAAATAGAGCTTTTAATGGCAGAAAGAGGAAAATAATGAAAATAGGGGTTTTATGCTTACAAGGTGCATTTATTGAACATATTAATATATTAAATAGTTTAGGTGTAGAAACTTTTGAAATAAGACAAAAGAAAGATATACAACAAAAATTTGATGGTATAGTTTTACCAGGTGGCGAAAGTACTACTATGGGGAAATTATTAAGAGATTTAGATATATTTGATACTCTATTAGAAAAAATACAAAATAATATGCCAGTTTTTGGTACTTGTGCAGGTCTTTTATTACTTGCAAAAGAAATAGATAATGACCATAGAAGACATTTAGCTACATTTGATATAGTAGCAAAAAGAAATGCTTATGGTAGACAATTAGGAAGTTTTAATGCTATAGAAAAATTTGCAGGTAAAGAAATTCCTATGACTTTTATTAGAGCACCTTATATAGAAAAAGTAGGGGAGAATGTTACTGTATTATCTATTGTTGATAATAAAATAGTTGCAGCTAGACAAGGAAATCAACTTGTAACAGCATTTCATCCAGAGCTTACAGATTGTTATGAAGTACATAAATATTTTTTAAATATAGTAAAACAAAATATTTAAAATTGTTTAATATAAAATTTATAAAGGGGTGAAAATATTAAATGATATTACTTAAAAATTTTTCATTAAAAATAAAATTTTTAATAATGATAATGGTAACGGTTATATTAGTAGGGGTTATGGGTATTTTTTCAACAGATGGTATGTATCAATCTAAAAAAGTTATTAGTTCTGAATTAAATGATAATAATGAAACTATACAAGAAAGTATGGATTCTATAAAAAATATAATTCAGTTTAGATTTACAACTTTTAGAATTAATAAGGATTTAAATGAAAATTATACTTTAAATGATTATGATGAAATTAAAAAAACTGTAGAACAATCATATAATGATGCAAAAGAACCATTACAACTTACTTTAGAAAAATTACATGAAGAGCATGATAGTGATTTAATAAAAATGGTTGAAGATTGTATTGTGAAATTAGATGAATTTTATAATGGTTTTAACTTATTTTTAGACTATTTACAACAAGGCAAAATTAATGAGGCTAAAAACCAAGAAAAATTAGTGGCTAGTATTGGAAATGAACTTTTTGAAATAGCATATGAATTACCAAGTGTAGATTTTGAAGAAATGGTTGTAAACCTAAATGATGTATTAGAAAAGATGAATTTTAAAATAGTTACATTAATTATATTAACAATTACTTGTATTTTGTTTAGTATAATATTTGGTATAAGTTTAGCTAATACTATAAGAAAACCTATTGAAAGAATTAAAAAAGCAGCACAAATGGTTTTAATAGGTGAGTTAGATGTAGATATTAGAACAAATGATAGAAACGAACTTGGTGAATTATCTAATACAATAGCAAATATGGCGGGTACAATTCAATGTATTATTGACGATATTAATAGTCTTTCTCAAAAATTGGAAGAAGGTAATACAAGTTATAGAATAAATACTGAAAAGTATAAGGGTGCATTTAAAGGTGCCACAGAAGCAATAAATATAGCTACAAATGACCTTGTAGAAGATGCATTATATGTAGCAAATAGTATTAAAAAGATAGAAAAAGGTGAATTTAATAATGAAATCAAAGAACTTCCAGGGGATAAAGCAATATCAACAGAAGCTTTAAGAAATATACAAGTTACATTACAATCTGTATCTAAAGAAATAAATATGCTTATTAATGCAGCAACAGATGGATATTTAGAATACAAAATAGATAATAAAGATTATTCTGGAGAATGGAAAGAAACAATTGATGGATTAAATACATTTGTTCAAAGTCTTGTAATTCCTATAAAGGAAACTCAAAGTGCACTTTATCAATTTTCTTTAGGAAACTTTGAATATAGAATAACTAATAAATATAAAGGTGAATTTGATAAAATTAAAAAGACAGTAAATTATACTGGTGAAACAGTAGGTTCTTATATATCAGAAATTTCAAATATACTTAATAAAATGGCACAGAAAGATTTTGATGTTTCTATAGACAGGGAATATGTTGGAGACTTTAAAGCAATACAAGAATCAGTTAATCTTATTGTAAAAAATCTTAATATACTTACAAAAGAAATTATATTTTCAGCAGGGCAAGTATTGGAAGGTTCTAACCAAATATCAGAATCTAGTGTAAGTTTAGCAGATGGTGCATCACAACAAGCTAAATCAGTAGATAAACTTAATAAAATAATTAAAGTTATATCAGAACAAACAGAGGAAAATGCAGGAAATTCTAGTAAAGCAAATCAACTTTCTATACAAACAAGAGAAAACGCATTTAAAGGTAGTGAGCAAATGAATAATATGCTTATTGCTATGGAAGCTATTAATGTTGCATCTAGTAGTATATCTAATATAATAAAAGTAATAGATGATATAGCTTTTCAAACTAATATACTTGCACTTAATGCAGCTGTAGAAGCAGCAAGGGCAGGTGAACATGGTAAAGGTTTTGCTGTTGTTGCTGAAGAAGTTAGAAGTCTTGCCGCTAGGAGTCAACAAGCTGCTAAAGAAACAACAGAACTTATTGAAGGAACAGTTGAAAAAGTACAAGAAGGTTCTAAAATGGCAAATCAAACATCAGATGCTCTTATATCAATAGTAAAACAAATAGAAGAAATATCTAACCTTGTAGAATCTTGCGCTAAGTCCTCTAATCAACAAGAAAAATCTATAACACAAGTTATCGAAAGTATACAAGAAATAGCAAGTGTTACACAAGATAATACTGCTACAAGTAAACAATCAGCAGCAGCATCAGAAGAACTTGCAAGTCAAGCTCAAGTATTTTATGCATCAGTTTCAGATTTTAATTTGAAAAAAGATTAAAATTAAATTGATTTAAAAAAATACAACATATTAAAAAGTTGAAAAATCTAAATAAATAAAAGCTAATAAAAATATCTATAATATAGATTTATTTTCAAATGGTTTAATTATATTAAATGATGTTTAAGGTATTGTTATATATGAAATTTTAGATTTTAAAAATATTAACTAAAATAAAAAGTATATTGAAATTTTTCAATATACTTTTTTAAGATAACATTTTATAATCAACTAATAATATAAAATAACAACTATAAATTTATTTAACTTTATTTAATTATTATATATAATATATTTAAAACTAATTTTAAAAGGTAACCCTATAATAGAAGTGTATACTAAAAAAGATGAAAATATAGAAATATTTTTATAATTCAATTATTACTTTAGTTTAGAACTCAATCATTACTTGTTAGATTTTTTTTAATTAGTATTATATAATTAATTTATAAAATCTAAATAAGGAAGGAAAGATTTATATGTTTAATATACAAAATATAGGTCAAAAAATATGTAATGCTAGAAAAGAAGTAAATATGACGCAAATGGAATTAGCAGATAAATTAAATATTAGTTTTCAAGCTATATCTAATTGGGAAAGAGGACAATCTTGTCCAGATATATCAAAATTGCCACAAATTTGTAAGATTTTAAACATTAAAATAGAAGAACTTTTTGGTAATAATAAAATAGTTGAAAATATTGTTAATGAAAATCTTGATGAATACTTAAAAAATGAAAAAATTAATATAAATGAGTTTAAAGAAGTTGCACCTATTTTAAAACCAAAACAAAGTGACGCTATTTTGGAAAGTAGCAAAGAAGATTTAAATATAGAAGACTTAGTAGAGTTTGCTCCATTTTTATCAAGTGATTTTATATATGAAATGATAATGAAATGTTATAGTGAAAATAAAGTAAAAGATATAGAAGACTTAGTGGAGTTTGCCCCATTTTTATCAAAAGAAGATTTAACAAATTTTATTATAGAAATATTAAAAGAAAGTAATTCTTCAAATTTAGATAATTTGATAGGGTTTGCCCCATTTCTATCAAGTGATTTTATATATGAAATAATAATGAAATGTTATAGTGAAAATAAAGTAAAAGATATAGACGATTTAGTAGGATTTGCCCCATTTTTATCAAAAGAAGATTTAATAAATTTTATTATGGAAATAGTAAAAGAAGATAATTTTTCAGATGTATATGATTTGGTAGAGTTTGCCCCATTTCTACCAAAAGATTTTTTATTGAAATTAATTAAAGATTTATATAAAAGTAATAAAGTAGAAGATATAGATGATTTAGTAGGATTTGCACCATTCATACCAAAAGAAGATTTGACAAATTTTATTAATGAAGTTTTAGAAAGTGGTAATATTAATAATATTAATGATTTAATATCTTTTATGCCTTTTATAAATAATAATAAAGTAGTTAAGAAAATAATGAAAAATAGATTTTAATATTTTAAATTTACAGATAATTAATAGTGTATTTTATGCTATTAATTATTTTTTTATATAAATTTAAGGTTAAAATAAAACTATATACATTTATATTTATATAAAGTATAATAAAAATAAAAAAAAGAAAGGAAATTTGTTTATGAATACAACAAAAGGTAAAATTTTAGTAGCTGATGATGAAAAAGATATAAGGGATATTTTAAATTTATTACTTATAGGAGAAGGCTATGAAGTAGTTTTAGCAGAAAATGGACAAGAGGCTGTAAATTTATCAAATGATAGTATAGATTTATATATTTTAGATGTTAATATGCCTATAATGACTGGATTTTTAGCAGGTTCTGAAATAAGAAAAAAATATTTAGCTCCTATTATATTTTTAACAGCGTATACAGGTGAATCTGATAAAGTTATGGGTTTTTCAGTTGGGGCTGATGATTATATAGCTAAGCCTTTTTCTAATATGGAATTATTATTAAAAATTAAAGCTTTACTTAGAAGAGTAAAACAATATTCTAAAAATAATAAAGAAGCAAATAAAAGTAATGATAATAGTAAAATATTATATAAAGATTTAATTTTAGATTTAAACAGTCAATCTGTTATAAAAGATAATAATGTTATAGTTTTAACTTATACAGAATTTAAAATATTAGAACTTTTTATAACACACCCTAAAAAAATATATTCTTTAGATAATATTTATCAAAGTATATGGCAAGAAGATGCTATAGGAGATAGTACAATTATGGTACATATTAAAAATTTAAGAAAAAAATTAGGGGATAGTTCTAAAAATCCTATTTATATAAAAACGGCTTGGGGAAAGGGATATTATGTTGACTAATAAAAGAAGAAAAAATAAATTGTTAAAAGAAATATTAGAAATTGTATTAGCTTCTACAATATCTTCAATATTTGCTTTTTATTTTTTATATGCTATATCATTATCAATAGCTAATACATATTTGCTTAATAGAGAAATTTTATTAACTATTATACAACAATCAACTTTAGAATTATGGATAAAAAGTATATGTTTTTTTGCTGGTATTATTATTTTTTTAGCACTATTTTTATTTTTATTAGGACAAAAAATAGCATATTTAGTTTACATAATAAATGGATTAGAAGATTTAAAAAATAATAATATGGAAAATACTATAAATGTTGAAGGAGACAATGAATTAACAGATTTAGCTGAAAGTATAAATTTTTTAGTACTTTCTCAAAAAGAAGTTTTAAAACAAGAACAACAATTGAAACAAGATAGAGAAGAGATGATACGTTCATTATCACATGATATTAGAACTCCTTTAACATCTATATTGGCTTATTCTGATTATATTAAAAATAAAGAAAATATTTCAGATGAAGAATTTAAAAGTTATATAGAACTTATTTTATCAAAGGCAGAACAAATAAAGTTGTTGACAGATAAATTATTAGGAAAAGAAAATAAATTATCTGAAACTATAGAAAATGGTAAATTATTTATAGAACAAATAATATATGAATTAGAAGAATTTTTAGAAGATAGGTTTACTTTAAATATAGATTTATCTAAATGTGATAATTTTAAATTTATATTTAAAATTGAAGATTTAAAACGTATATTTGACAATATTACTTCTAATATAGAAAAATATGCTGATGATAAAAATAGTATTAATATTTGTATAATACATAATAAACAAAGATTAATTATAACACAAGAAAATTATATAAAAACCTTTAATAATAAAGTAGAAAGTCATAAAATAGGTCTAAAAAATATAGAAAAAATAATTAATAGTTATGATGGTATTTTTAATTATTATGTAGAAAAAAATATTTTTAAAATAGAAATTATTATTAATACAATAAATTAAAGCTTTAGAATTATTTAGAATTATGTTATAAAATTCTTTATAATTATATGTTAAATTATATACATAAACAAAAACAAATAAAAATTTTAAGATAAAACGATATTATAAAGGAGTTATTACTATGGCATTAGGATATTTATTAATTTTATTTATAGGAATAACAGTTATTAGTACATTAGGAATTATATTTTTATTATTAAGTAAAAATGATGTAATAAAAAAAATAATGTTTTATATGTTATCTATTTTAAGTATTTTAATATGTGGGTTAGAAGCAATAAGTTCACCTACTAACTTTATATTTCAACAAATTATAGCTTGGTTAATAGGTTTGATAAGTGTTATAGCTATTATTATACATGTTAAATGTAATAAAAAATATATACCTTATATATTAACAATAGTATCTTTAATTTTAGGTATATTAAAATTATTTTCTTTTATTTAATCTTTAGAAATCTTTAGATTTTATTTAAGAAATTATTTAGATTTATAAGTTATAATTAATATATAATTAAAAGAAAGGAATGATTATTATGGCAATTGGAGTATTTAGTATTTTATTTTATACAGCTAGTATATTAGGATTTGGAGGATTAATTTTACTTTATATAATTAAAAATGAAAAAGTTAAAAATATATTATTTTACTTTTTATCAATATTAGGAATTATCGTTAGTTTTGAAGGATTTATAAGTGCACCTACTAATGATATAGTAGGTAAAATTATTTTAGCTATTGTAGGAATATTACCTATTTTAGCTATAATTATAAAAAATAAGATGAAATTAGATAAAATAGCATATATATTAGTAACAATAACAGTAATTGTATCTATATTAAAAACATTTAGTATTATATAATTTAAGATAAATTATAAGGAGTTGATTATTATGGCAATTGGAATATTAGGTATTTTGTTTTATACAGTTAGTATATTAGGATTTGGAGGGTTAATTTTACTTTATATAATTAAAAATGAAAAAGTTAAAAATATATTATTTTACTTTTTATCAATATTAGGAATTATCATTAGTTTTGAAGGGTTTATAAGTGCACCTACTAATGATATAGTAGGTAAAATTATTTTAGCTATTGTAGGAATATTACCTATTTTAGCTATAATTGTAAAAAATAAGATGAAGTTAGATAAAATAGCATATATATTAGTAACAATAACAGTAATTGTATCTATATTAAAAACATTTAGTATTATATAATTTAAAGTAAATTATAAGGAGCTGATTTTTATGAAAATTAGTCTATTTAATAATTTATTTTATGGAACTAGTATTGCTAGTTGTTTAGGTATTAGTTTTTTATTTCTAAGTAAAAATGAAAATAATAAAAATATTGTTTTATATATATTATGTATCTTTACTACTTTACTATGTTATGTCAACTTTATAAGTATTGATGTAAGTAGTAGTATAGGTAAGATAATAACTTTAATAACTATAAGTTTATGTATTTTATCTATTATTTTAAATAATAATTTAAAAAAGTATAAATTATCATATTTGACAATGTCTTTAGCACTTATAGTTACAATTTTAAAATTAAATAATTTTATTTAAGCATATAAGATTATTTTTATAATTTTATATAGATAGTTTGTAATTGAATACAAATCCTCTCCTCATAAAAAAGACTTTCTTGTAGTTACCTCAATGCAAGAAAGTCTTTTTTATTTAATAACAATTTAGTTTTACTTTAAAATTATATATTATAGTAGATTTTATATAAAGTAAGACCACAAGCAGACGCAGTTTTTCCAGCTTTTTGTCTATCTTTATATAGTATAATATCTTTTATATTCTCTGGTTGTGTTTTATTGTGCCCTATATCTATTAATGTACCTGCTATTATTCTAACCATATTATACAAAAATCCATTACCTGTTATTTCTATTGTAATAATATCATCTTGTTTATTAATTGTTAAGTCATATATAGTTCTTATTGTTGTTTTAGCTATAGTACCTGAAGCACAAAAAGATTTAAAATCATGTTCACCTAAAAAATATTGTGTAGCTTGTTTCATTTTTTCTATATTTAAAGGTTTATGAACAAATTCTGTATAATTTTTAATTAAAGGATTTATAAATGGTGCATTGTATATTTTATATTGATAAGTTTTTTTATAAACACTATTTTGAGGGTGAAAGTTTTCATCTACATAAATAGCATTTGTTACTACTATTTCTTTATTATTTAAAAAAGAATTTATAGCAAAGGGAAGTTTTTCTACTGGTATAGTTGTTTTATGTTTTAATAGAGCAAGTTGTGATAAGGCATGAACTCCTGTATCTGTTCTACTAGCTCCTCTTATATTTATATCTTGTTTAAAAAGATTACTCAAGGCCTTTTCTAATTCACCTTGTATAGTTTTTACATTATCTTGTTTTTGCCAACCAAAATAATTTGTACCATCATAGGCAACTGTTAATAAAATATTTTTGCCATTCATATTTACACCTCTAAAGTAAATCTAACTAAAACTATAATAAATAAATAAATAATTAAAAAACCAATAGCAATATAATCATTTTTAGATGTTTTTAAAACTTTTAATCTTGTTCTATTTATATCCCCACGATAACATCTAGCCTCCATAGCCATTGCTAAATCATCAGCTCTTTTAAAAGAAGATATAAAAAGGGGTATTAATATAGGTATAAAATTTTTTACTCTTTTTATTATTCCACCTGTTTCAAAATCTACCCCTCTAGACATTTGAGCCTTTTTAATTTTTTCTAATTCTTCTAAAATAGTTGGTATAAATCTAAGGGATATAGTAATAATCATAGCTATTTCGTGAGAAGGAAATTTTATTTTTTTTAAAGGTCTTAAAAGTGATTCTAATCCATCTGCAAAATCTAAAGTATTTGTAGTAAAAGTTAACATAAAAGATGCTACTATTAATATAGCTAATCTAAAAATCATTCTACTTGAATATAAAATTCCACCTGTTGTTATTTTTATAAAACCTACTTGAAAAAGTAAAGTACCTGTTTGATTGAAGAAAATATTTGTTATAAGTGTAAAGAATAACAAAAACATAACTCCTCTAAAACTTCTTAAAATAACTTTTGTAGGTATTTTAGATAAATATATAACTATTAATAAAAATAATAAAGATATAAAATTACCTATAAATGTTTTAGATATAAAAATAAAAGTTAAAAAACATAAAGTTAATATAATTTTTATCCTAGCATCTAGTTTATGTATAACTGAACCTGTAGGATAATATTTTCCTAAAGAACTATTCATATTTTTAATTATCCTTTCATAAAATCATATAAAATTAGTAAGTTTTAAACAATTTATTAACATATCAACAATTAATAAAAAACTTTTAATTTTTAAATATATTGTTGATAACTTATTAAATTTATTAAAATAAAATTTATAAATAGGGTATTTATTTTAATTTATAACAAAAAATTACTTATTATTTAATATTAATAAATTTAATAATTAACAGTTTAAACATAGTTTTCAACATATGTTTAAACTATTTGCCAAAACTTCAACACATTGTTCTATATTAAGTATATTTGTATTAAAGTTATAACCATTTTTATTTAATATATGAAATATTTTACTACATTTTGGAATATCTAGACCAATACTTTCTAATAGTTCATCATTTTCAAAAACTTTATTAACATTATCATTTAATACTATATTACCTTTATTTAATACAAAAACTTTATTGCAAGTTTTTGAAATGTCATCCATACTATGTGATACTAAAACAATTGTAGTATTTAATTTTTTTTGCATATTTTTAATTTGTGAAAGCATTTCTTCTCTACCATAAGGGTCTAAACCTGCAGTTAATTCATCAAAAACTAAAACATCAGGTTTCATAGCTAATATACCAGCTATTGCAACTCTTCTTTTTTCTCCTCCAGATAATTCAAAAGGTGATTTATTATAATAACTTTCATCTATAAATACTATGTTTAAAGCCTCTTTTACTCTTTTATCTATTTCTTCTTTACTAAGTCCCATATTTGTAGGGGCAAAAGCTACATCTTTATAAACAGTTTCTTCAAAAAGTTGATATTCTGGATATTGAAAAACTACACCTACTTTTTGCCTTAACTCTTTTAAAGGTTTATTATTATTATAAATTTCTTCTCTATTAACATAGACATTTCCAATAGTTGGTTTAATAAGTGCATTAAATATTTGTATTAATGTAGATTTGCCTGAACCAGTATGACCTATTATTCCAAAAAAATCACCTTTATTTATTGTAAGATTTATATTATTTAAAGCCAATTTTTCAAAAACTGTGTCTTTAGAATAAATGTGTTTAATATTTTGTAATTTTATTATTTCATCATTTTTATTTTTAAAATTTTGTTCAAAAATTTTATAAGTATTTTCTTTAAATCCTATATTTATGAGTTTCTTTGCTAAATCTTCTATTGATAAACTATTTATTGGTATATTGCAACCTTTTTTATTAAGTAAGTAAGCAATTTCTACAGCTTCTGGAACATCCAGTTTTAATTTTCTTATTTTTTCTACATTTTTAAAAACATTTAAAGGTATATCATCTAAAACTATTTTACCTTTTTCCATAATAATAAGTCTATCTGCATCAATAACTTCTTCCATATAATGAGTTATTAAAATAATAGTAATACCTTTTTCTTTGTTAAGTTTTTTAATAGTTTCAATAACTTCTTTTCTTCCTTGTGGGTCTAACATAGCTGTTGGTTCATCTAATACAATACATTTAGGTTCCATAGCTAATATACCTGCTATTGCTATACGTTGTTTTTGTCCACCAGATAAACTAGAAGTTTCACTATATCTAAAATCTTCCATATTAACAGATTTTAATGCAAAATCTATACGTTTTTTTATTTCTTCTCTTTCTAATCCTAAATTTTCTGGACCAAAAGCTACATCATCTTCTACAACAGTTGCTACAAGTTGGTTATCTGGATTTTGAAAAACTGTTCCTACAGTTTTTTTAATATTCCATATGTGTTTTTCATCTCTTGTAGAAATTCCTTCTACTAAAACATCACCTTCATAGCCTTTTAATATACCACTTAGATGCTTGGCAAGTGTAGATTTACCTGAACCATTATGTCCAAGTATAGCTACAAAGCTACCCTGTTCTATATCAAGGCTAACATTATCTATTGCTTTATAAATTGTCTTTTTTCCTGTTTCTTCATTGTGAGAAACATAGTTAAAAGATAGGTTTTTAATCTGTAAAAACGTCATAAATAACCCTCCTATTTTTAATATATTTTATTATAACATTATAGCATATAAAATATAAAAAACAAGAAAATATTAAAATTCTTATTAAAAAAATAGGAATTATTAAAAGTACTTGATATAATAAATATACTATGTTAAAATTTATCTTGTATTATATATTTATGTCATATTATTAGAGAGGTAAACGTATGAGTAAAAAAACAAATAAAAATAATAAAAATAAAGGTAAAAAGAAAAGAAAAAAGAAAAAATCTAAAAAAGGAATTATTTTTTTGTGTTCACTTTTAATTATAGGTATACCTATTGGAGTTATGTCTTATAAATATTATTCTTTATATCAAAAAGGTGGCATAAAGTATAATAAACATTATGTAGGACATAATGTTGATATATCTATAAGAAGGGGTACTAGCCCTAAACAAATAAGTGAGGCTTTACAAGAAATAAAAGTAGTTGATAATAGTTTATTATTTTATTTAAAAGCTAAAAATGATGGTATAGCAGAGAATTTTAAAGCTGGACAGTTTGTTTTAAATACTGATATGGATTACAATGAAGTTGTAGAAGCTTTACAAAATCCACAAAAAGAAAATGAATTAAAATTATTAGTAAAAGAAGGAGAAACTCAAGAAGATATAGCTAGAAGTCTTGATAAAATGAACCTTGTAACTTATGATGAATTTATGAATGCTTGTAATACTATGACTTTTAACTATGATTTTTTAAATGATTTACCAAAAGATGAAGCAAGAAAAAGTAAATTAGAGGGTTATTTATATCCAGATACATATTTTTTATCTGAAGATGATACTGCTGAAACTATAATTAATAAGCTTTTATCAAGATTTGACCAACTTTATACTGATGATATGGTTAAAAAAGCAAAAAATTTGGGGCTTACAACAGATGAAGTTGTTACAATGGCTTCTATTATAGAAAAAGAAGTAAGATATGCACCAGAAAAAAATATTGTTGCATCTGTTATTAATAATAGAATAAAAGAGGGTATTAAATTACAAATGGATGCAACAGTTTTATATGCTAAAGGTGAACATAGTAATAGAGTTTTAACTGCAGATACTAGAATAGAATCTCCTTATAATACTTATATGATAGAGGGATTACCTGTTGGACCAATATCAAATCCTAGTATAGATACAATAAATGCTGTTTTAAACCCTGCTAATACTGGTTATTTATATTATGTTGTAAAAAATGATCAAACAGGAGAACACTTTTTTACTTCAAATTATGAGCAATTTTTAGATGCTAAAGACAATTATTTGAAAAAATTTAATTAATGTTAAAAAGGGGACTATTATGAGTTTAATAGATGAAAATTTAAGTATTTATCTTAACAATCTTATGCCTAAAGTAGATGGTAAACTAGGAGAATTACAAAAAAAGTCTTATGAAGAAGGGGTACCTATTATACCTAATGATGTTGTTAGACTTATATCTGTTTTATTATCTATAAAAAAACCAAAAAAAATATTAGAAATAGGTTGTGCTGTTGGATTTTCTTCTAGTTTTATGTCTAGCTTTTTAGAAGAAGGTGGGCAAGTTACAACAATAGAACGTTATCCTGTTATGATAGAAAAGGCTAAAGCTAATATAAAATCACTTGGGTTAGAAAATAAAATAAACCTTATAGAAGGTGATGCTAATGAAGTTTTAAAAACTTTAAATGATGAATATGATGTTATATTTATGGATGCTGGAAAAGGACAATATATAAATATATTACCAGACGTATATAGACTTTTAAAAATTGGTGGTATTATTATTGCTGATGATATTTTACAAAATGGGAATGTTGCAAAACAAAAAGAAGAAATTGTTAAAAGACAAAGGACTATACATTATAGATTAAATGATTTTTTATGGGAAATAACTCATAATGATGGATTAGACACCTCTATTTTAACAATAGGTGATGGTGTTGCTATTTGTTACAAAACTAAAAATATAGAAGGGTTGGTTATAAATGAACGAAAAGAAAGTTGAGCTTTTAGCTCCAGCTGGTGATTTAGAAAGGCTTAAAGTAGCTATATTATATGGAGCTGATGCTGTATATTTAGGAGGAAATGCTTTTGGACTTCGTGCTAAAGCTAAAAATTTTACAATAGAAGAAATGTCAGAAGGAGTAGAATTTGCACATAGTCATAATGCTAAAGTGTATGTAACTTGTAATATTTTTGCTCATAATTCTGATATTAATAATGAAAAACTTATAAATTATTTAAAAGAACTTGAAATGATAAATGTAGATGGTGTTATAGTGGCAGACCCAGGAGTATTTTCTATTGTTAGAGAAACTGTTCCTAATATGGAAGTTCATATAAGTACACAAGCTAATACTACTAATTATCAAACTGCTAAGTTTTGGAAAAGCCTAGGAGCTACAAGAGTTGTTATGGCTCGTGAAATGTCTTTTAAAGAAATTAAAGCTTTATCTGATAATGTAGAAGATATTGAAATAGAAGCATTTGTTCATGGTGCTATGTGTATGGCTTATTCTGGTAGATGTTTACTTAGTAACTATTTTACAAACCGTGATGCAAATCGTGGGGCTTGTGCTCAATCTTGTAGATGGAAATATAAAATTGTAGAAGAAACTAGACCAGGTGAGTATTATCCTATTGAAGAAGATGAAAGAGGTACTTATATCTTTAATTCTAAAGATTTATGTATGATACAATATATACCAGAACTTATTGAAAGTGGTGTATATAGTTTTAAAATAGAAGGTCGTGTTAAAACATCTTATTATGTGGGTTCTGTTATAAAAGCATATAGAGAAGCAATAGATGATTATTTAAAAGACCCAGCTTTATATGAAAGTAAAAAAGACTATTATTTAGAAGAAGTTAAAAAATCTAGTTATAGAGGCTATACAACAGGATTTTTCTTTGACAAGCCAAATGAAGAAAGCCAAGTTTACACTTCTAATTCTTATGTTAGAACTTATGATTTCATAGGACTTGTTAAAGAATATGATAAGGAAACTGGATTTGCTATTATAGAACAAAGAAATAAATTTGTTGTAGGGGAAGAAATTGAATTTTTAACAACAAAAGGTAAAAACTTTACTCAAAAAGTTGTTGAAATGTATGATATGGACGGAAATCGTTTAGAAGAAGCTCCACACCCTCAACAAATTATTAAGTTAAAAGTTGATAATGAGGTATCTCCTTTTGATATGATGAGAAAAGAAAGTGATAATCCTGTTTTTCCTGAAGATATCTAATATTAGGTAAATAATATAATAAAAATTAAAGGTGTAGATTAAAATCTACACCTTTTTAATTAATATCATTTTCCTTATTTTTAATATTAGTTTCTGCCATTATATAAATAGGTCTTTTTTTAACTTCTAAGTAAATTTTTGCAATATATTCCCCAAGTATACCACAAGATAAAATTATTATACCACCAATAAAAAGATTAATTGTTATAATAGAGGCATAACCTGCTACATCTACACCAAAAATAAGTGTTTTTAAAACTATATATATTAAGTATATAAAAGAAAAACAAGAAATAAAAAAACCTAATATAGATGCTATTTTTAATGGAAAAGTAGAAAAAGCAGTTATACCATCTATTGCATAAGAAAAAAGTTTAAAAAAGTTCCATTTACTAACTCCGCCAGCTCTTTCTACATTTTCAAAACTTATCCATTTTGTATTAAATCCAACCCAACTAAATATACCTTTAGAAAAACGTTGTACTTCACTAAGTGCAAGTATAGCATTAACCATTTTTCTAGTCATAAGTCTAAAATCTCCAGCACCATTTGGCATATTAACTTCAGATATTTTATTTGTTATTTTATAAAAACGATTAGTAAAAAATGTTCTAATTTTACCATCACCTGTTCTATCAGCACGATAACCACCACAACAGTCATAACCTTCTTCTATATAGTTTACCATAGTAGGTATCATAGTAGGTGGATTTTGCATATCAGAGTCCATTATTAAAACCATATCACCAGTAGATTGTTTTAGTCCTGCATACATAGCAGATTCTTTACCAAAATTTCTAGAAAATGATATATATTTAACTTTTTCATCTATTTTAGCTAAATTTTTTAATATAGTAAGAGTATCATCATAGCTACCATCATCTACAAATATATAATTGAATTTATAGTTTGGCATAGATGATGTTACTTCTTCTACAGCAGTATAAAATATATTTAAAACTTGACTTTCATTGTAACAAGGTACAACAATATCTATACTTTTCATTTTTTCACCCTCATAAATAATTGTATAAAATCTTATATATTATAACACAAAACAATATTTTTAAAAACTAGTATTTAAAAATTTTTTAAAATATTATATAATATTTTAAATATAAACTTATAAAGGAGGATATTATGAAAACTTTTTTTGAGCTATTTATAGTATTTTTTAAAATAGGGTCTTTAACATTTGGTGGTGGTATAGCTATGTTACCTATGTTACAAAGAGAAATAGTAAATAATAAAGGGTGGGCAACGGAAGAAGAACTTATGGACTATTACTCAATAGGACAATGTACACCAGGTATAATAGCTATAAATACAGCAACTTTTATAGGGCATAAAATAAAAGGTAAAATAGGAGCAATATTTTCTACTTTTGGTATGGTTTGTCCATCACTTATAATAATTATAATAATAGCAGGGTTTATAAAAAACTTTTTACATATACAATGGGTAATGTATATTTTTGCAGGTATAAAAATAGCAGTTGCAGGACTTGTATTAGATGCTTTTATTAGTTTTTTAAAGAAAAATGTTAAAAGTAAAGTAACCTTTTTACTATGTTTAATAGCTTTTATATTAAATCTTATTTTAAAAATATCACCTGTTTATATTATTTTTGCTTGTGTTATTTTTAGTATATTTTTTACAAAATATAAAATTAATAAGGAGGTTAAAAAATGATATATTTAGAGTTATTTATAGAATTTTTTAAAATAGGTCTTTTTTCTGTTGGAGGTGGTCTTGCAACATTACCATTTTTAAATAAGTTGGTAGATATAAAAGGTTGGTATACTGTTTCAGAGCTTACAAATATGCTTGCGATTTCAGAATCTACACCAGGTCCTATTGGTGTTAATATGGCAACATATGTTGGTTTTCATATAGCTAGTATATTAGGAGCATTAGTAGCAACATTTGCACTTGTATTACCTTCATATGTAGTAATAATAATAATATCAAAATTTTTAACTAAATTTAAAAATAGTCCTTATGTTAAAAATACTTTTGATATTATAAGACCAGTTGTAACAGGGCTTATAGGGGTGTCATTTATAACAATATTTAATACAGCAATTTTTTCTTTAGGATTTGATATTAAAAAAATAGTTATATTTATAGTTATATTTTTACTAATAATAAAATATAAAAAACATCCTATTTTATATGTTGGAATAGGTGCATTAGCAGGATTTATATTTAAACTTAATTAGAAAGGAGTATTTTATGAAAAATTTTTATAATTTAACAAAAAAAGAACTTTTACAAGAAAAAGAGAAGTTGCAAAAACAATATAATAACTATTTAAAACAAAATCTAAATTTAGATATGTCTAGGGGTAAACCTTGTAAACAACAATTAGATTTATCTAATGATATGTTAAATATAAATGATTATATATCTAATGATAATATAGATTTAAGAAATTATGGTATATTAGATGGAATAAAAGAGGCTAAACAATTTTTTGGAAATTTATTAGATATAAATGAAGATAATATTATTATAGGTGGCAACTCTACTTTAAATATGATATATGATGTAATAGCAAGATTATATATGTTTGGATATATGGATAATACTCCTTGGTGTAACCTTGAGAAAGTAAAATTTTTATGCCCAGTACCTGGATATGATAGACATTTTGATATATTAGAAAAATTTAGTTTTGAAATGATAAATATACCTATAATAGAAAATGGTATAAATATGGATATAGTAGAAGATTTATGTAAAAATGATGAAAGTATAAAAGGTATTATATGTGTACCTTTATATTCTAACCCAACAGGGACTTGTTATAGCAAGGAAACAGTAGAAAGACTTGCTAAAATGGAAACAAAAGCTAAAGATTTTAAAATATTTTGGGATAATGCTTATGCTATACACTATGTTTATGAAAAAGTAGAACTTTATAATATTTTTAAAGCCTGTGAAAAATATAATACACAAGATAGAATTTTATACTTTTTTTCTACCTCTAAAATAAATTTTCCAGGTGGTGGAGTATCTTTATTAGCTGGTAGTGATAATACTATAAAAGATACATTAAAACATCTTTCTAAACAGACAATAGGATATGATAAAATAAATCAATTAAGAACAGTTAAATTTCTAAAAAATAAAGAAAATACATTAAAATTTATGGATAAACACGCAAATATTTTAAAACCTAAATTTGATATAGTTTTAAATACATTAGAAGAAAATTTTAGCAATAATCCTATTTTAAAATGGGAAAAGCCAAAAGGTGGATATTTTGTAGCTGTTGACACATTAGAAGGACTTGCTAAAAAAGTTGTTGTTATGTGCAAAGAGTTAGGGGTAACTTTGACAGATGCAGGAAGTACATATCCTAAAAAACAAGACCCTAAAGATAGTAATATAAGAATTGCACCTTCTTTTCCTAGTTTAGAAGAGTTACAAGAGGCAATAAATATATTTTGTTTATGTGTAAAAATTGCTACAATAGATAAGTTTTTATTGTAAAAAGATAAAAATATGTTATAATACTTGATAGGGTAATGGTTTGGAAAATTTTACGGTTTAGCCTTTCTATATATAAGTAGAAAGGGGGTTGATAATATGAATACTTATGAAGTTTTAACACTTATTATAAGTAGTAACATTTTATTAATCACTCTTTTAAATTACATAAATAATAACAAAAAGTAATATAAAAGAAAAACCGTAAACTAGTACCAATAGTCTACGGTAAAATACAAAAAACCAAAAAGGCTAAACCGTTCTAAACGGTTACCTTACCCTTATATATATTATAATATATCTTTTTTTATTTGTAAATATATTATATTAAATATAATAAAGGAGAAATTTATGTTAGAACTTAAAAATTGGCTTGATAAATTAATGGAATATAAAATACCTAAAAAGGTTATAGCTTTAAATTTTAATTTATATGAATGTGCATCTAATTATTGGCTTATTGAGCTTATAGGTTCAAATGTATTTGATGAATATGATGAAGACTGGGCTTGTAATGAAGTATATAATACTAGAGAAAAAAAGTATGGAACATTTAAGTTTAAGAATAATAAAAATTGGGAAGATACTTTAAATATTGTTATTGATGTATTAGAACAATATTTAGCTGAAGGTAAATATGAAGATAAATTAAAATCTTTTGATGCTGTTGGAGTAGGTTTTGTTGATGGTGATATTCATTTAGTACATAAAAAGTAAGTAGATAGTTTTTACTATCTATTTTTATATATAAAAAAATTTATACAATGTTAGCTTAAAGTAACTTGCAAAAATTTGTATTTATGTTATAATTATAAAAATATTAAAATGTTAAGGAGTGAAAATTTAATGGTAAAGTTAAATGAAAATTATTTAAATTTAAAAGAAAGTTATCTTTTTGCAGATATAGCTAAAAGGGTTGCAAAATTTACTGAAGAAAATCCAGATAAAAAAGTTATTCGTCTTGGTATAGGTGATGTTACAAAACCACTTAACAAAGCTGTTATAGAAAATTTACATTTAGCAGTTGATGAAATGGCAGATGAAAAAACATTTAAAGGTTATGGTCCAGAGCAAGGTTATGACTTTTTAAGAAATTCTATAAAAGAATATTATAATAGAAAAGGTGTAAATTTAGAAGCAAATGAAATATTTGTTTCAGATGGTGCTAAATCAGATACAGGAAATATAACAGACCTTTTTTCTGTTGATAATACTGTTATGATACCAGATCCAGTATATCCAGTATATGTAGATACTAATATAATGAATGGTAGAGAAATAGTATATATAGATGCAAATAAAGAAAATGACTTTTTACCATTACCAGATAAATCTAAAAAAGCAGATTTAATATATATTTGTTCTCCTAATAATCCAACAGGTGCTTGTTATAATAGAGAACAATTAAAAATGTGGGTTGATTATGCATTAGAAATAGGAGCTATTATATTATTTGATGCAGCTTATGAATGTTTTGTAGCAGATGAAAATTTACCTACAAGTATATTTGAAATAGAAGGAGCTAGAAAATGTGCTATAGAGTTTTGTTCATTATCTAAAACAGCAGGTTTTACAGGTACTAGATGTGGTTATACAATTGTACCAAAAGATATAGTTATAAAAAGCTCTAATGGAATAGATATGAGCCTTAATCAAATGTGGAATAGACGTCAAACTACAAAATTTAATGGTGTTCCATATATTATTCAAAAAGGTGCTGCTTCTGTATTTACAGAAGAAGGTATGAAAATGTCAAAAGAAACTATTAATTATTATAAAGAAAATGCTAGAATAATAGCTAATACTATGGAAGAATGTGGGATTAACTATTATGGTGGAATAAATTCTCCTTATATTTGGTTTGAATGTCCAAATAATATGGGTTCTTGGGACTTTTTTGATAAAATGTTAAATGAAATAGCAGTAGTAGGTACACCAGGTGTTGGTTTTGGTAAAAATGGCGATGGTTATTTTAGACTTTCATCTTTTGGTAGTAGAGAGGCTACTATTGAAGCTATGGATAGATTTAAAAGTTTATTTAAGTAAAAATTATGATTGTTTTAAGACCTCATCATATTCTTTGTATTAAACAATTTAAAGGTTATGGATACGATAATGAATTTATAAAAAATATGTTTAATATTTTAGAAAGAATCAACAAAGAACAAATTATTATAAAAATAGATTTTGATGATATTTGTAAAAAATGTCCCAATTTAATCAATAATATATGTATTTCTGATAGTGAAATAAACTTGCTGGATAGTAAAGTTTTAGAATTTTTAAATATAAAATTAAATAGACCTATGTATTTTAATGAAATCAACTCATATTTATTAAAATATTTAACAGAAGATACATTTTTTAAAATATGTAATAGTTGTAGTTGGTATAAAAAGGGTTTTTGTGATTATACAAATTTTAATATATAAATATGATATGAGTATAAATAGAGAATTTTAGTTTATATATTGTTATTATAACAAATATTATAAATATTTTTAGAAAAAGCAACTAATTTAAGTATAAAATTTTCAAGTATAATTGTACTTTTAATGTTTTTTGGTACAAGTGTTACTTGTAAAAGAATTGATTTAAAGACAAGTTAAAAATTAATAATAATATTGTTTATTACAATAGGAATTATACTTTATCTGCTGTGTATTCTTTTGTATATGCTATTTTATAGTAATATTTTAGGCTGTAGACAATGTCTACAGCCTTTTATTATTTCCAATATTCTGTATTATCTAAACCAATATTTTTAGCTTTAAATATTGGTTCTTTTCCTTGTTTTTTCTGTTTAATATAATCTTGAAGACATTTTATAGATATATTACCTAAAATAAGAATAGCTATTATATTTACTATTGCCATAAAGCTCATAAGCAAGTCTGCTAAATTCCAAGCAGCATCTAAACTCATTTGAGTACCAAAGAAAATCATAATAAGACAACATATTCTAAATATATTTAATACTACTTTATTATCTTTTATAAATTTAATATTTGCTTCAGCATAGCAATAATTACCAATTAAAGAACTAAAAGCAAATAAAAATATTGCTATTGATATAAAATGTATACCAAATTGACCTACATTTGCTTTTACAGCATTTTGTACAAATTCAATACCTTTACCTTCTGAAACACCAGAACATAATAAAATCATAGCAGTTGTAGAGCAAATAAAAATAGTATCTATAAATACAGAAAACATTTGAACAAGACCTTGTTTTACAGGGTGTGAAACATCAGCTGTTGCAGCAGCATTTGGAGCAGAACCCATACCAGCTTCATTAGAAAAAAGACCTCTTTTTATACCTTGCATAACACAAGAACTAGTGAATGCACCTATACCACCACCAAATATAGCTTCAAAATTGAAAGCCTCTGTAAATATATTTTTTAAAACGGTTGGTAAAAGATATATATTTTTTATAGTTATAAATAAACCTAAACCTATATAGATTAAAGCCATAATAGGAACTAAACCAGATGTTATAAATCCTATTCTTTTAACACCACCATATATAACAATACCTGTTAATATAGCTAATATAAGACCAAGTATAATAGGAATTATACTATTAGAATAATTAGGAAAATAATATTTTAAAGAATCTCCAATATTAAAGGCTTGTAAAGCATTAAAACCAAAAGCAAAACAAGCAATTAAAAGTGTACTGAAAAGAATACCTAAAGGTCTACTTTTTAAGGCTGTTTGAATATAATAAGCAGGACCACCTCTAAAACCATTACCATCTTTAGTTTTATATATTTGAGCTAATGTACTTTCTATAAAAGCAGAAGCACTACCTATAATAGCTAATAGCCACATCCAAAAAACTGCACCAGCACCACCAGTACCTATTGCAAGGGCAACCCCTATAATATTACCAGTGCCAACACGAGAAGCAGTAGAAATCATTAAAGCTTGGAAAGAAGATATACCACCACCAGCTTTTTTTTCTGTTATAACTTTTAGTGCTTCTGGTAGTAATCTTATTTGAACAAATTTTGTTCTAATACTAAAATATAACCCTGTAATAATAAGAAGTGCTACCAATATCCAAGTATATAAGAAATCACTTATAGAACCTACAATACTAGCGAAATTTTCCATAAAGTTATTCATTTATTTCATCTCCTTTTCATTTTAATATTTACATTATATCATAAATTTGATATCATTTCACTTTTATATAATAAAAAAACAATATTTTGTATATTTATTATATTTTAATACATAAATATTGTATTTTTTGGTATATTATAATTAATAATTATAAGTTTTTATAATCTTATAATATATTAATTATAAACAAAAAATAAGTGAAAATATAATTTATAAATATTTTCACTTACTTTAATATAAAAATTTTATTTTTTTAAAGTAGAAATTTGTTCTCTAACTTTTTGTAACATATCTTTGTATTTTGTCATTTTTTCTTTTTCTTCTGTAATAACTTTTTCAGGTGCTTTAGATACAAAACCTTCATTAGAAAGTTTTTTCTCAACACGCTCTACTTCTTTTATAAGTTTTTCTTCTTCTTTTTTAAGTCTGTCTAATTCTTTTTCTATATCTACAAGTTCATCAAAAGGCATATATATAATACCATTTGGTATAACAACTGAAATAGCTCCTTCAGGAGTGTTTCTATGTTCTTCTATTATTATATCACTTGCAAAAGCTAAAGTTTTGAAAAATACTTCACTTATTTTAAATGTATTATTAACTAATTCATTATTAGAAGAAATTATAACTTGAGCTTTTTTGCTATTAGGTACATTCATTTCAGAACGTATATTTCTTATGCCTTTTACAGCAGTTTTTATAAGTTCAACTTTTTCTTCTTCATTAGGGAAATTTAATTTTTCTTCAAATTCTGGCCATTTAGATAACATAATAGTTTCTTCTTCATCTTGTATAGAAGTAAATATTTCTTCTGTAACAAATGGAGCAAAAGGATGTAACATTTTTAATGAATTTATAAGAACAGTTTTTAAAGTATATAAAGCAGCTTTTCTTGTTTCATCTTCTTTATTATAAAGACGAGGTTTAACCATTTCTATATACCAATCACAATATTCGTCCCAAATGAAATCATATATTTTAGATAAAGCAACACCTAAATCATAACTTTCTAAATTTTGAGTTACTTCTTTAGCAAGTGTATTACATTTTGATAAAATCCATTTATCTTCATTTGTAAGACTATCTAAAGGTATATTAGATAAATCTTCATCTTCAATATTCATTAATATAAAACGAGTTGCATTCCATATTTTATTTAAGAAGTTTCTATTTGCCTCTATTTTTTCCCAATAAAATCTTAAATCATTACCAGCAGAGTTACCAGATGTAAGCATAAGTCTTAATGCATCTGCACCATATTTTTCTATAACTTCAAGTGGGTCTATACCATTACCTAAAGATTTGCTCATTTTTCTGCCTTCAGAGTCTCTAACAAGACCGTGAATTAAAACATCTTTAAATGGTAATTCATTCATTTGTTCAAGACCTGAAAATACCATACGAACAACCCAGAAGAAAATAATATCATATCCAGTAACTAATACATTAGTAGGATAGAAATATTCTAATTCTTCAGTTTTTTCTGGCCAACCAAGAGTAGAAAAAGGCCATAAAGCAGAACTAAACCAAGTATCTAATGTATCTTCATCTTGTATAAGTACAGTATGATTACATTTAGAACAACATTTTGGCATTTCTCTAGCTACTTCAATATGTCCACATTTTTCACAATAATAAGCAGGTATTCTATGACCCCACCAAAGTTGACGAGATATACACCAATCTTTTATATTTTCAAGCCAATGAGTATAAATTTTACCAAATCTATCTGGTATAAAACGAAGTTCATTTTTGTAGTATGCATCTAATGCAGGTTTTGCCAATTCTTCCATTTTTACAAACCATTGACTTTTAATAAGAGGTTCTACAACATGTGAGCAACGTTCGTGAACACCAACAGAATGATTGATAGCTTCTTCTTTTACAAAAAGCCCAAGTTTATCAAGTTCTTTTATAATTTCTTTTCTTGCATCATATCTATATAAACCTTTAAATTGTGCACCATTTTCATTTATAGTACCATCATCATTTAAAATATTTACTTTTGGTAAGTTATGTCTTTGTCCTACTTCAAAGTCGTTAGGGTCATGAGCTGGAGTTATTTTAACAACACCTGTACCAAATTCCATATCTACATAGTCATCTGCTATAATAGGTATTTCTCTATTAACAAAAGGTACTATACAAGTTTTTCCGATAAATTCTTTATATCTATCATCATTAGGATTTACCGCTATTGCTGTATCACCAAGCATAGTTTCAGGACGAGTAGTAGCAAATTGTAAAAACTTATCTGTATCTTTAATAGGATATTTTATATGCCAGAAAAAGCCATTTTTATCTTCATGGTCAACTTCAGCATCTGAAATAGTTGTTTCACAATTAGGACACCAATTTATAAGTTTTTCACCTTTATAAATATATCCCTTTTCATAAAGACGAATAAATACTTCTATTACAGCATTAGAAAGACCTTCATCCATTGTAAAACGTTCTCTATCCCAATCACAAGAGTTACCAAGTTTTTTAAGTTGGTTTACAATTGTTCCACCATATTCTTCTTTCCATTCCCAAGCTCTTTTTAAAAATTCTTCTCTACCTAAATCTTCTTTAGTTATACCTTCACTTGCTAATTTATCTATTATTTTAACTTCTGTTGATATACTAGCGTGGTCTGTACCAGGTAACCATAATGCAGAGTAACCCTGCATTCTTTTCCATCTTATAAGTATATCTTGTAATGTATTGTCTAAGGCGTGTCCCATATGAAGATGACCTGTAATATTTGGTGGGGGTATAACAATTGTATAAGGTTTTTTATTTTTATCTACTTTTGCGTGAAAATATTTTTTTTCTAACCAGTTTTTATAAATCCTTTCTTCTATATTAGGATTATATGTTTTTTCTAATTCTTTTTTCATTAAAAAGTCCTCCTAAAAGATATATATATTATAATTGCTATAAAAAGTAAAAATAAACATATCATTAAAAAGATACTTCCTTTATTAGAAAACATTTCAGATATATATTCATCTTTTTCTTTTTTGGTTTTATTATTATCTATATCATCATTTGTTTCTAATAAAGATTTATCTATATTTTGTTTAGATTTACCACCAAAAATATATTTTATAATAATAATTATACCTATTAATATAAATATTAAAGATAGTATTTTAATAATATCACCTACTTAATTTAAACAATAAAAAAAGCCCTTATAGTAAAGGACGAAATTATCGTGGTACCACCTTATTTCAAGCAAAAAATTGCAAGCACTCAAAGCTTTTAACGTAAGCAAACCGTATAAACTTACTAAAAAATTCAGTTTATCTGCTCCAAAGCTACCTTCAATATTACATTTGCAAAGTTACCTTACAGCCTAAGGGTAACTCTCTCTGTTGCTTGCTAATATTTACTCCTCTTTTTCATAGCATTTAATAAATATAATATGATTTTATATATATTAAATAGTTTTGTCAATATGTTTTTACAAAAAATATTAATATTTAGAAAATATTACCGATATATAATTAACAAGATATTATTATTTTTAAATAATAAAGTTCGATATTTTTGGTTATCATTATTTTAAAGTAAAAATATACAATTTATAATTTTAGAGGAGGTTAATATGGAAAGTTTAAAAATTTTCTTAAATGAACAAGTAGAAATATTAAGAGAACAAGGTAATAAATTTTTAAATAAAGAAATATCCATGTTAGATTTTAAAAAAGCATCTGGTAAATTTGGAATTTATGCAGAGCGCGGTGGAGAAACTTTTATGGTTCGTATAAAAATACCTTCAGGTGTATTTAATAATAAATCTATTTCACTTTTACAAGATTTTATTAAAAAATATGATATAAAAGAAATACATCCAACAACAAGACAAGCTATACAACTTCATAAATTATCTTTAGATAATGTTTTAGATATTTTTAAAGAATGTGTAGAAAATGATTTAATAGGATATGGTTGTGGTGGAAATTTTCCTAGAAATGTAACATCTTCACCTCTTTCTAATGTAGAAAAAAATGAAGCTTTTGATGTAACACCTTATGCTAATTATACAACAGACTATTTTTTAAAAAGAATAGATACTTATCATTTACCTAGAAAAGTTAAAGTAGGTTTTTCTAATAGTGAAAGTAATTTATCAAATGTAACTTTAACAGATTTAGGATTTTTAGCTACTATAAAAGATAATAAAAAATATTTTAGAGTTTTTGTTGCGGGTGGTCTTGGCAAAAGTCCTCAAGTTGGTTTAGAATTACCATATATGATAGAGCCTACAGACGTTTTATATTATGTAGATGCATTAGTAGAATTATTTAAAGAAAATGGAAACTATGAAAATAAAAATAAGGCTAGAATAAGATATATTTTACAAGAAAAAGGCAATGAAGAATTTTTAAATTTATATAATAGTTATATAGAAAAATCTAAAGATAAAGATTTAAAAGTTGAAGAAGCTAAAGAAATAACTATACCAGATGCTAATGAAGGTGAAATAGAAGAAAATAATAATATTATAGCACAAAAGCAAAAGGGTAGATATACAGTTATTATAAAACCTATAGGTGGTATTATAACATCACAAGATTTTAATAATATAGTTAATTTTATACAAAATACAGATAGTAAAGATTATATTAAATTAATTGCCACTATGGAAGAAAGTTTTTATGTAAATAATCTTAATTGTAAAGAGGCTTTACAACTTTTAGAAATATGTAAAAGTTTTAATCAAACTAAAAAATTAGGACAAAGTTTAAGTTGTATAGGTGTTCCTGTTTGTCAAATGGGTATAGCAGAAAGCCAAACACTATTAAATAGTATAATATGTCATTTTGAAAAAAATAATCTTAATAAAGACTTATTACCTAAAATTCATATATCTGGTTGTCCTAATTCTTGTGGTAGACATCAAGTAGCTATGATAGGCTTTGCTGGTAAAAGAAAAAAAGTTGAAAATGAAGTGTTAGATGCATACGAATTAAGTATAGATGGAAGTTTTGAAGAAAATAATACTAGATTAGGTAAATCTATATGTGATATATTAGCCAAAGATATACCAATGTTTTTAGAAGAAGTATATAATAATTTAGATACTAAAAATATAGATTTTATTAATTTTAAAGATACACAAGATTTTAAACAATTATATGAAAAATATTGTATAAAATAAAAATTTTTTTAGGAAGAAGGGGTATTTATGCAAATAAGTAATGCTTTAATGCAAAAAAATTATTTAGGTATTAATTATATTAAGCCTAAAGAACAAAATAATATAAGAAATAAAAATAAAGAAGATGAAAAGAAAGAAAAAAATAACAATAATTTAGCATTAAATAATAATATAAATAATTTAATTGAAAATTATAATAAACAAAAAAGAAGTATTTTAGAATTAAAAGAAGCTTATCTTAAAATGGCAAAAAGCAAGGGACTTTCAGATGATGAAATAGAAGCTAAGCTGGCAACATATGAAGAACAAATAGCATCTATTGATAAAAAGATAAATGAAGTTTATGGTTATCAAAGAAAACAAGAAATAGAAAAACTAAAAAAAGAAAAAGAAGAAAAGGAAGAAAAACAGGAAAAAGTAAATAGCAAAAATATTAAAGAAGATATACAAAAAGATGAAATAAAAAATGTTGTAGATATATCTATAACTTTAGATGGCATAAGAAATAACAATGAATTAAAAGCAAAATTAGATAGAGACAAAACACGCTTATCAATAGAAATAAAGAAAGATATAGAAAGAATGGGATATTCTGATATAGTTAGAAAAAAACAATCAGAGTTAATGGATTTAGAAGATAATATTTCAAAAATAGTTTCTAAAAATTATAAAAATATATTTAAAATTAATGATATATTAGAAGAAAATAATGAAAGTAAAGATTTACAAATAAAAGAAGAAACTAACCAAGATTTAAAATATAAAAATAACAATAGAGGTAATAATAATAAATTAGATAAAAGCATAGTATAAAAAAACCCACTTTAAAGTGGGTTTTTTTATACTGTTTTTAAATAATCATTTAATTTAGTTATAAGTTCATCACAGTTTATGTAATGTACTTCACAAGCTTCTTCTAAAGTTTCAAGTTGAGCTGATGGACAACCTAAACAATGCAAACCAGCATCCATTAAAATAGGTACTACACCATTATCAAGTGTTAATAATTCACTTATTCTCATATCTTTTGTTGCTTCTTTCATTTTTAAAACCTCCTTTATTTATTAACTATAATATCTATTTTAGGATAATATCTAAAAATAGCTTTACCAAGTATTTTATCTTTTGATACAAATGAATTTTCCCAATATCTACTATCAATAGAATTATTTCTATTATCACCCATAACAAAATAGTGGTCTTCAGGAATAGTATAAGGACCAAAATTGCCAAGCATTTCTTCTTTTATATAAGGTTCATTTAAAGGTGTTGTGTTATCATTTATATAAACTTTACCATCTATAATATTTAAAGTTTCGCCAGGTAAACCTATAATTCTTTTTAAATACATTTTATCTTCATTTGGATTTGGACTATCTAATATAATAATATCTTGTCTTTCAGGTTTTGATAAAAGGTAAGAAAATCTAAAAGCTACTATTCTATCTTTCGTCATAATAGTATTTTCCATAGAACCACTAGGAATTACAGCATTAACAATTATAAAATTAGTAATAATAAAAGCTACAATGATGGCAATTATAATAGTTTTTATAAAATCTATAATTTCATTTTTTTTCTGTTTTTCTTGCATATTTATATACCTTTATTATTTATTCCATAAACTTTCAATTTTAGGATAATATTTAAATATAACTTTACCTAAAATATTATCTTTAGATAAAAATGTATTTTCCCAATATCTAGAATCTTGAGAATCATTTCTATTATCACCCATCATAAAGTAGCTATCTTCAGGAATAGTATAAGGTCCAAAACTACCAAGCATTTCTTCCATAATATATTCATCTGGTAATGGTTCATTATTGTCATTTATATAAACTTTGCCATCAATAATGTTTAAAGTTTCACCAGGTAACCCTATAATTCGTTTAACATATAACATATTTTCATCATCTGGAGCTTTAAATACTATTATATCACCTCTTTTAGGTTCAGAAAAAATATAAGAAAGTCTAAAGGCAATTAATCTATCATTAGGCATAATTGTTGTTTTCATAGAACCTGTAGGTACAACAGCATTAACAATTATAAATTTAGTAATAATGAAAGCTACAATAATAGCAATTAAAATAGTTTTTATAATATCAAATAATTCTTTTTTGATTTTTTGAGTTTTCGTAAGGCTAGACTTATTAGTATGTTTAGCATCAGTTTCATATTCCATAGAAAGCCTCCTAAAATATATATTTATATAATTATATCATTGTAGTTTTAAAATGTAAATATATATTTATTAATTAAAGTACTTTAACGTAAAACTGTCTTTTTCTAGGACCATCAAATTCACAAAAATAAATACCTTGCCATCTACCTAGAACAAGAGTATTATTATTTATAATAATTGTTTCGCTAACACCTATAACACTAGATTTTAAATGAGCATCAGAGTTTCCCTCAAAATGTTTAAAACTATCCCTATTATAAAATGTATCTTCAAGACCAATTAAAATATCCTTTTCTACATCTTTATCTGTATTTTCATTTATTGTAATAGCAGCTGTAGTATGTGGGCAATATACTACACATAAACCATTACTTATATTAGACTTTAAAATAGCATCTTTTACATAAGATGTTATATTGTAAAGACCTTGGTCTTCTGTATTTATACTATATTCAAAAATCATAATATCCTCCATATTAAGTAAAAGTCAATACTAAAAAGTATTGACTTTTACTCTTATAAAAATTAGTATTTACCAAAATCTAAGCTTTCATTTATTATAATATCTGAACTGTCATCTAAAATAATCATATCATCAGATTCTAAATCTATATTATGAATATTTTTTGTTTTAATTGGTTCAGATTTTGGTTTAACTTCATCTTTTTTTATTAAAGATTTACTTGTAAAATTTTTTTCAACTTTAGGTTTATTTTTTTCAATTTTATTGTTTTTATTTTCAGTATTTATAGATTTTTCACTTGGATTTTGTATAAATGCATTATTAAATTTTTTGTAATCTTTTAATTTAAAATCTGCAACAGATGTATAGAATACTTCAGCTTGACTTGCTAATTCTTCAGAAGCGGCAGCAGATTCTTCACTAGTTGCTGTATTAATTTGGGTAACATTGTAAATTTGGTCAATTGCTTGTATAACTTCATTTAATAAATTTTCTTGTTCTAAAGAAGATTTTGCATAAGAGTCTATAAGACTAGATATAGATTCTATTTGTTCAACTATAGCAACAAGAGCATCAGAAGTTTGATTAGCTATTTTAGAACCTTCTTCTACTTTAGA
>CALWDX010000050.1 GCA_944376805.1 uncultured Clostridia bacterium | reverse complement strand
TATTATTCAATTTGAAAAAGAAAATGGTAAAATAGATTTATCTAAATTAGATGATTTATAATTTAATACACTTTACAAATTTTATTTTCTATAATGTATTTTTTATAAAGGGCAATATAACCATACTTTATGGTTAGCCCAAGAAGTTTATTTGTAAAAATTTTAACCATTCTAGTTTTAATAGAGTGGTTATTTTCTTTTTTCTCTATATTTTTGCAATAAATAATATTTTTATCTTTACTTTTACTATTTTTTATGATATATTATTCTAAAGGGTATATTAATTATATATTTTATAGTTAATTTCAGGTTATTCGCTTATTAATCTGAATTATAAAGTATGGTTATTTTCTTTTTTCCTTATTTTACTTCATATTTCATATTATACAAAATTATTATATTTAATATACTTAATGATTTAACCACGCTTTATAATTACCCCTAGTTGTTATTATATATTATTTTTTATTCTTTTCAATATTTTTCTAAATAAAAGTTAAAGTTACTCTTAGCTTTACTTTTACTCCTTTTTATGTTATATTTTAATGGTTAACCCCCTATGTTAACTATGCCGATTTACTTTGTATATATACAAAGTACTACTTTATACTTAAATATAAGATTAAAAAAAGATTGATTAATGTTAATCAATCTTTTTTATTGTATTTAGAATACTATATGTTTTACATAAAATAAAAAGTATACTGTTTTATAACAGTATACTTTTTATTTTATTCCTCATCATCTTCATAATCTAAAGCGTGGTAATCTTCGTAGAAATCATCTTCATCATAATAAAAATCATCATCTTGAGATAATAACTCCATTTTGTGTTTAACTTTAATAATCAAAAACACAACACTTACTAAAGCTATTACGAAACCTATTATAATAAATAGTGCCGTTCTATTGCTTATTTTTTTAGAAAACTTTTCAAGCTCCCTTTTTAATTCTTGGATTGAATGTTCTGTTTTCATACTAAATCCTCCTTATATGATTTTTATTCCTTGTAAAAAATCTTCTTTTATACTGATTATATTCAGCATAAGCACGTTTCATCATTTGCCTTTCATCATTAAATTTTAACAAATAATACGCTTCGTGCTCTTTATAGTATCCAGCATCAACGAAAAATTCTTCTGCTTGTGGTCTACAATAAAAAGAATCTGTTGTCATAAGATACCAATGTACTGTTTTATTAATAATATCTGAACTACCTTTAAAAGTATATACAGTTTTGCCAATATATTTTATTATTTTGGCATAAGCACCAGTTTCTTCTTTAACCTCTCTTAGTGCTGTTTGTTTAAAAGTTTCACCTTCTTCAACAGTACCCTTTGGCATAACCCAACCCATATATCGCCCATTTTGATTTTTATAGAGCAATAAGACTTTTCCACGATGAATTACAACACCTCCGCAACTAACAGCTTCTATCACAATTAATTCCTCCGATGTTATAGCATTGGTAGCATAAGCTAATTAATTTTATATAAATATTTTTGTTTATATAAAATATTATTAATAAAGGCAATTATAATATAACTATTAATAAATAATAATTTTATTATAAAAAATTAATATGGTTCTATGCCAATTTATATCTAGCAAAAAATTAGTTAAAGAACCTTTAAGCTCTTAATAAGAGTATACTCCTTTTATAATAATTTTTCAATAAAAACTTTATATTTTTTCAATATTTTTTATAATAAATTACTTAAAAGGTGAAATTTTTATATAATAATTAACTCTTTTAAGGCTTACTAATACTATATAAATAAAAAATATTATAAAAAATATATTACTATATTTAATATTTGTAAATAACAATAAATCGTATATACCATGTATAAATATAGGTATTATTAATGAAAAAATTTTTGTTTTATAGTTTAAAAACTTTTGTTTTGATAAATAGTACCCCATATATACACCAAATATAGCGTGAGCTGGTATAGAAAAAATAGCTCTTGCTATAGCAGTATATAAACCACCCATTATTGGATTAAATACATATAATATATTTTCTATTGTAGCAAATCCAAGGGATATATAAACTGCATATAAAATGCCATCAAAAGGCTCATTATAATTATTATTTCTATATACTAAAAATACTAATATAATATATTTGTATGTTTCTTCTACAAATGATGCTACTACAAATGATATAAAAAATGGATAATATATAGAGTTTGTAGGTGGTGCTAAACTAGTAATGTATTTTTCTGTAAATGTTATAGGTATTGAAATTAATATTCCATATAAAGTTCCTGTTAATGCAAGTTTTACAGGTTCTTTTTCATATTTATCTTTAACATATATAGTTAATAATATTATAACAATAGGAGCAAGACATATATATATTAATTTTCCCATTTTTTCTCCTTAAAAAATAAATTTATTTAACTATATAATTATATTTTTAATAAAAATTTATACCTTATCTTTTAATTTTTTTAATACCCTTATATCATTTCCATAAAATTTTACCATTTGATAATCACCATATAAACGAGAAACTATTCTTCTTGAATAATTTGCTGTTAATTCTTCAGGTGATAAATTTGTAGATATTAATGTTGGCTTTCTTGATAAAATTCTACTATTTATTATTTCAAAAAGTTCAGTATTACTAAAACTAGTTATAAATTCTGTTCCTAAATCATCTATTATTAATAAATCTGCCTCTTTTGTAAGATTTAAAATATTTTCATCTACATCTTTATTATCTTTATCAAATTGTTGTTTTTCAAACATTTCAAAAAGATTTCCAGATGTAATATATAAAACTATTTTACCCTTATCTAAAAGGTCTTTAGCTATACTTCTACATAAAAAAGTTTTTCCTAATCCTGTATTACCATAAAAAACTAAATTTGTAAATTTCTCATCAAATTCCTCTATAAAATTAGTACATTTTTTTAGAATAAGTCCCATATTTTCAAAAGGTGACATTTCTTCACCTTCTTTTTTTTCTTTTGAATAATAATCTAATGAAAAACTATCAAAATTTTCTACTTTTATTATTTCAGCTATATTAGACATATCATATGCTTTATTTATTAACTTTTGTTTAAAACAATTACATTCTTTATTATCTATAAAACCAGTATCTTTACATTTTTTACATATATAAATATCTTCAAAAAAACTATCTGTAAATCCATTTTCTCGCATTAATTTTCTTTTTTCGGCTTTTAGTTTTTCATTTATATTTTTTATTTCTTCTAAATATTTTTCTTTTTCTAACTTATTAGCTTTTATAACAGCCTTTGCTATTTTTACACTTGTCATATTAAGTTCATCTTCTATTTCTTTTATTCTGGGACATTTTTTATAGCATAATTCTCTTCTTTCATTAAACCTTTTCTTTGCATTAATTGATAATATTTCATATTCTTCTAAAACTTCTTTATATATATTTTTACTAACCATTATTATTTATTCCCCTTTTAAATCTTTTAATTCTATTTTTCTAAGCATTTCATAATCAAATGGTTCTTGCTTAAAATTAACAAATTTATTTGTTCCATAATAAGTATGAGATTTATTTTTTAATTTTTGTTCTTTTCTCTTTTCTTCTTCTTTTAATTTTATTTCATTATTATAATCTTGTTGTATTTTTTTTGCGTCATCTAAAGATTTTACACCTTTATTATACCAACTTTCTAATATAGAATGTGCATATTTAAAACTTGGCTTTCCTAGTTTCATAATTGTTATAGTACAAGCTTCTTCTATAACATTTAGGGGCATTTTATATTTTAAAAGCCAAGTTTTCATATAATCTTCTTGTTCTTTTATTGGCGTTGTACCAATAATTCCAAAAAATCGCATTATTTTTTTAAAATCATTATTATACATATTTCTATATGCTTCTACTTTTTCCAAAGTATCAATATTATTTTCAGCCCAATCTATTGCTACTTTTTCAATATAGTTTAAATTATTTTTGCCATTTTCAATGCAATATGTAAATAATACTGCTATTATTTCTAACGACATTCCATAATGTTCATATAATGTTATTAATATTTCCCTATCCCTATATGTTAAAGTTTTAGCTAATTTTTTTTCTGCCAATCTAAATAAACGTTGTATTTCTTCTTGTTGACTATATATAGTTATTTCTTTATCTGTATAACCTTTTTTTTCAACATTAAAATCTTGCTTTTCACTAATATTTTCTTTAATTTTACTTTCTTCAACATTAAAAAATGAAATTTCTACTTTATTTTCTACTTGACTATATGATATAATTTTCTCAGCCTTCCAATATTCTAAAGCTTTAATTATATCTGATGCTAAAATATTTAATTTACTAGCTATTTGTTCTAAATATATATCTTCTTTATTTATAGATTTTTTTAATAAATATATATATATTATAACAAAACTAGGGTTTGACTTTGTCATATACTTCTCTATAAAAGAATTATACAAAGGTATAAAAGAAAAATAATTATTCATAAATGTACCTCTCTAAAATAGTAATAATAAATATAATAACACCTATAAAAATAGTTTTCAATAATTTTATGAATAAATAATATATAATTAGATAAATTTAATAAATAAGTAAACAAAAGAAAGGGAAATTTATATGAGTATACTAGAAATATTTTTCATAGCTATAAGTTTATCTATGGATGCATTTGCTGTTTCTATATCTAATGGCTTAATGCTTGAAAATATAAAAATAAAATATGCTGTAAAATTTGGTATATTTTTTGGAGGTTTTCAATTTATTATGCCTATAATTGGTTATTATTTAACTAATCTTTTAGGTGATAAAATCTTAAAATTTGACCATTGGATAGCATTTATACTATTAACTACTATTGGTTTAAAAATGATATTTGAAACATTTAAAAATGAAGAAAATAATATGTATGATAATAAAAATATTTTAGCTATAAAAAATTTAACTATTTTAGCTATTGCTACTAGTATAGATGCTTTAGCTGTTGGTGTTAGCTTTTCTGTTATAAAAGTTAATATTTTTAATTCTTCTTTAATAATAGGTATTGTTGCTTTTATATTTTCTTTTTTAGGTGTAATAATAGGAAAGAAAATCGGAAATTTACTATCTAAAAATGCTGAAAGAATTGGTGGTTTAATACTTATTTTTATAGGTTTTAAAATTTTGATAGAACATTTGTCAAATTAAAAGGAATTTTGTATGTATATGTAAAATAAAAATAATATAGAAATTTATTTAGGAGGTGTTTTATGAATATTAGATTAAAAAAAGAAGCTATAGAAAATGAAATTTTAAGTGAATTTGCAGTAAAAAGTATAAATAGTTTAGGTCGTGCTAAATATGAAGAAGAATGTAATATTAGAACTTGTTTTCAACGTGATAGAGACCGTATAATACATAGTAAGGCATTTAGAAGACTTATGCATAAAACACAAGTTTTTATTTCTCCAGAAGGTGACCATTTTAGAACAAGAATGACCCATACATTAGAAGTAGCTCAAATAGCTAGAACTATTGCAAGTGCATTATTTTTAAATAAAGATTTAACAGAAGCAATAGCATTAGGACATGATTTAGGTCATACTCCTTTTGGACATCTTGGAGAAGATGTTTTAAATGAAATATTAGAAGAAGGTTTTGAACACAATAAACAAAGTGTAAGAATAGTTGAAAAAATAGAAAAAAATGGTTTAGGGCTTAATTTAACAAAAGAAGTTTTAGATGGAATATTAAATCACCGTGGTAAAGGCAAGCCCTCTACACTTGAAGGAAAAATAGTCCAAATATCTGATAAAATAGCATATATAAATCATGATATAGATGATGCTATAAGAGCTGGTATATTAAAATATAGTGATTTACCTAAAGAATATCTTGATATTTTAGGTAAATCACCTAAAGAAATTATTAATTTTTTAATTAAAGATATAATAAAAAATAGTTATAATAAAGATAATATTATTATGACTAAAGAAATTAAAGCTTGTATGTATAAGCTTAGAAAATTTTTATTTGACAATGTTTATACAACAGAAGTATTATCTGAAGAAAGAAAAAATTATAAATTTATGTTAAATGAACTATATGAATATTATTTTAAACATTTTGAAAAAGTACCTGAAGAATTTACAAATATATGTAAATTAGGTGAAAGTAAAGAACGTGCTATATGTGATTATATAGCTGGTATGACTGACAGATATGCTATTAAAACTTACAACAATATTAAAAAGGATTTTTAAAAACATTGTCGAATAAGTTATATAAAGAATATAAAATATGTTATTACAAAAAATAAATGGAGACAGTATATTTTATGAGATATTCTGATGATATTATAGAAGATGTTAGATTTGGTAATGACATTGTAGAAGTTATAAACTCTTATACCCCATTAAAACAAAGAGGAAATTCTTATGTAGGTTTATGCCCTTTTCACAAAGAGAGTACACCATCTTTTTCTGTTAGCCCTGATAAACAGCTTTATCATTGTTTTGGTTGTGGAGCATCTGGAACAGTATATAATTTTATTATGGATATAGAAAATTATGACTTTTTAGATGCTTTAAATTATCTTGCTAATAGAATTAACTATACTTTACCAGAGTTAACAAGTACTTTTGACAACACTTTATATGATAAAAAGCAAACTTTATATACTATACACAAAATAGTTGCTAAAAAATTTTATGAAAATTTATCAAATCCACAAGCTAAAATAGCTAATGAATATTTAAATAAACGTGGTATAAATAAAAATACAAGAATAAAATTTGGTCTTGGTTATTCTCTTTTTAAAAAAGATGATATTTACACCTTTTTAAAAGAAAATAATTATGATGATAATATAATTTTAGAAAGTGGTCTTGTTGTAAAAAATAAAAATAATCAATTTTTTGATAGATTTTTTGGTAGACTTATGTTCCCTATAATTGATATTCAAGGTAGAGTTATAGGTTTTGGTGGTAGGGATTTAACAAATAATAAAAATACTGCTAAATATTTAAACTCTCCTGATACTCCTATATTTAATAAAAGCTATAATTTATATAGTATAAATATAGCTAAAAATAATAAAAATAAAGAATTAATATTAGTTGAAGGATATATGGATGTTATAGCACTTTGTCAAGTAGGCATAACTAATGTAGTTGCTTCTTTAGGTACTGCTTTTAATGAAAATCATATTAGACTATTAAAAAAATATGCTAATAAAGTTATATTACTTTTTGATAGTGATGACGCAGGTGTTAAAGCTACATTAAGAGCTATACCTATATTAGTAGAAAATGGTATTTATGTTAGAGTTGCACAAGTAGAAAATGCTAAAGACCCTGATGAATATATTTCTAAATTTGGTGCTAAAAGCTTTTTACAATTTTTAAATAATGCAAAAAGTTACATATCATTTCAAATTATACAAAAAAAGAAAGAATATAACCTAAATGACCCTATTCAAAAAGTTGAATTTACAAAAGAAATTTCCAAAATTTTAGCTAGTCTTTCTAGTCCTGTAGAAAGAGATGTTTTTATTGAAGAAGCTAGTAAAATAACAAATATATCTAAAAATGCTATAATAGATGAAGTTAATTTGCTTTTATCTAGCAATACACATTTAATTTCAAAAATAAAACCTAAACAAAATAAAATTAACAATAAAATAGATGAAGCACAACAAAGTATATTATATATATTAGCTACAAATATTAGAATATATAATATATTAAAAAAATATATTAAACCTACTAATTTTTTAAATCCTATATATATTAAACTTGCTAATTTAATTTTTCAGTTGAATGAAAATAATGAACCTATATATCCTGCTGAAATTATTTTAAAATTTGAAGATATAGAAGAACAAAAATTAATCTCTAAAGTTTTTATGTTGAAAATAGATTTTTCTAATAGTGATAAACTTGAAAAAATTATAAATGACCAAATTAAAATAATAAAAAAAGCATATTTTGATAAAGTTATTTTAGAAAATACTAACATAGATGAAGTACAAAATGTACTAAAAGAAAAAAAATTATTTGATAAATTATATATTAATTTTTAATTTTTAATTTTGAAAGGAAGTAAACAAATTGAAAACATTAGATGAAGCTTTATTTGCTAGTAAAATTAAAGAACTTGTTTCTTTAGGTAAAAAGAAAAAAGGTATTATAAAATATAAAGATATGATGAAAATTTTATCTGATATTGATTTAGAACCTGAACATTTAGATAAAATTTATGAATATTTAGAGTCTCAAAATATTGAAGTTATTGATATAACTTTAATGGAAGACAATAAAGATGATATGCTAGATGGTTTAGAAGATTTAGAATCAATTGAATCATTAGAAGGTATTGAAAACTTTGAAAAAGAACTTGACTTAAATATTATTGATGCAAGTATAAATATTGATGACCATGTTAGAATGTATCTTAAAGAAATTGGTAAAGTTGACCTTCTTAGTGCTGATGAAGAAATGGAACTTGCAAGAAAAATGGCCGAAGGTGATGAAATCGCCAAAAAACGTCTAGCAGAGGCAAATCTTAGATTAGTTGTTAGTATTGCTAAAAGATATGTTGGTAGAGGTATGCTATTTTTAGACCTTATTCAAGAAGGTAATTTGGGTCTTATAAAAGCTGTTGAAAAGTTTGACTATAGAAAAGGGTTTAAATTTAGTACTTATGCTACTTGGTGGATTAGACAAGCTATAACAAGAGCTATTGCTGACCAAGCTAGAACTATTAGAATACCTGTTCATATGGTAGAAACTATTAATAAACTTATTCGTGTTTCAAGACAACTTTTACAAGAACTTGGCAGAGAACCTTCTGATGAAGAACTTGCAAAAGAAATGGAAATGCCTATTGAAAAAGTTAGAGAAATTAGAAAAATTGCCCAAGAACCTGTTTCTTTAGAAACTCCTATTGGTGAAGAAGAAGATAGTCACCTTGGTGATTTTATACCAGATGAAGATGTTCCTGCTCCTTCTGATGCTGCTGCATTTACTTTATTAAAAGAGCAACTTATCGAAGTTTTAGACACCCTTACAGACCGTGAAGAAAAAGTTTTACGTTTAAGATTTGGCTTAGATGATGGTAGAGCTAGAACACTTGAAGAAGTTGGTAAAGAATTTAATGTTACTAGAGAAAGAATAAGACAAATAGAAGCAAAAGCATTAAGAAAATTAAGACATCCTAGTAGAAGTAAAAAACTTAGAGATTATTTAGAATAATTAATAATAATAAAAAATACCAGCTTAAAAGCTGGTATTTTTTATGTAAATAAACTAAGTTGGTTAGTATCTGGTATACCTTTTAAAACTCCATTTTGTTTTAATATTTCCACAACTGTCTTACTTATTTTCGTTCTTTCAACTAAATTTTCTATTGTATCAAATTCGCCATTTTCTCTTGCATCTACAATATTTTGTGTAGCTTGTTCACCTAAACCTTGAACAGTACAAAGTGGAGGTAAAAGTCCTTCATCTGTAACATCAAATTTAAATCCTTTTGATTTATATAAATCCATTTTAGTAAATTTAAGCCCTCTTTTATACATTTCCCTAACTAGTTCTAAAATAACAAGTTTTGTTTTTTCTTTTGTTGTAGCTCCTTTTCCTAATGCTTGTATTTCTTTAATAGTTGCTTGCACTTTTTCTAATCCAAAGCACATTAAATCATAGTCAAAATCTTCAACTTTAACAGAAAATAAACTAGCATAAAATGCATAAGGATAATTAATTTTAAAATATCCCATTCTAAAAGCATTTGTAACATAAGCTACAGCGTGTCCTTTAGGGAACATATATTTTATTCTTTTACAAGATTCTATATACCAATCTGGAACATTTTTATCTATCATAGCTTGTTCAAACTCTGGTGTTAGTCCTTTTCCTTTTCTTACTGATTCCATTATAGTAAATGCAAGTTTATTTTCTACACCTTTTAAAATAAGATAAACCATAATGTCATCCCTTGTTGGTATAACTTCTTTAAGAGTTGCTATATTATTTTTTATTAACTCTTGTGCATTGTTAAACCATACATCTGTTCCGTGTGAAAGTCCTGATATTTTAACAAGGTCAGAAAAACTATTTGGTTTTGTATCCATAAGCATTTGTATAACAAAAGGTGTTCCAAACTCTGGAAGTCCTAAAGAACCTGTATCACACTCTATATCTTCAACAGTTACTCCTAAAGCATTAGGTGAAGTAAATAAAGACATTGTTTCTTTATCATCCATAGGTGTATTAAGTGGGTCAAAGCCTGTAAAATCTTTTAACATACGTAAAATAGTTGGTACGTCGTGTCCTAGCAAGTCTAATTTTAATATACGTCCACTTATAGAATGATAATCAAAATGTGTAGTTATAACATTAGAATTAGGGTCATCTGCTGGTCGTTGTACAGGGCAAAAGTCATATATACTTTTTGTATTTGGTACAACCATAAGCCCTCCTGGGTGTTGTCCTGTTGTTTTTTTTATACCTACACACCCCTGTACAAGCCTATTTATTTCTGCACTACTTATTTTCATATTTCTTTCATCTGCATATTTTTTAACATAACCATAAGCAGTTTTATCTGCAAGTGTACCTATTGTACCAGCTTTAAATACATAACCTGTTCCGAAAAGTTCTTCTGTATATTGATGTGCTTGGGCTTGAAATTCTCCTGAAAAGTTTAAATCTATATCTGGCTCTTTATCACCCTCAAAACCCAAAAATGTTTCAAAAGGTATATCATGTCCATCTTTTGATAACATAGTATTACATACTGGGCATTGTTTATCTGGTAAGTCCCAGCCAGAATTACCAGCATAAGCTAAGACTTCTTCAGAATCAAAATCTGAATATTTACAATTTTTACAAAAATAATGTGGCGATAATGGATTAACCTCTGTTATACCTGCCATAGTAGCAGCAAAAGATGAACCAACTGAACCTCTTGAACCTACAATATAACCATTATCATTAGAGTTCCAAACTATTTTTTGAGCAATTATATAAAGTACAGCAAAACCATTTTTTATAATAGAATTTAATTCTCTTTCTAGCCTATCTTTAACTATTTTTGGAAGTTCTTCTCCATATATACTTTTTGCCTTTGTCATTGTTATATCTGTAAGCTCTTTGTCTGAACCTTCTATTTCTGGTGGAAATGTTCCATCTGGTATAGGTAAAACTTCTTCTATCATATCTGCGATAATATTAGTATTTTTAACTACTACTTCATAAGCTAAATCTTTTCCTAAATAATAAAATTCTTTAAGCATTTCCTCTGTTGTTCTAAAATATAATGAAGGTTGATTGTCTGCATCTTTATAACCTTTAGAAGCCATTATTATTTTTCTAAAATATGCATCTTCTTCATTTAAAAAATGTACATCACAAGTAGCTACTACTAATTTATTATATTTTTTACCATATTCTATAATTTTTTTATTTATATTTTGTAAATCCTCTATACTATTAATGTTAGATACTTTTTCATTTTCAATTAAAAATTCATTATTTCCTATTGGTTGAATTTCAAAATAATCATAAAAGTTAGCTAATTTTTCTATTTCATCTTCATCTGCATTATTTAATACTGCTTGATAAAATTCTCCATTTTCACAGGCAGTACCTATAATTAGCCCTTCTCTAAGTTTTAAAAATTCACTTTTTGGTATTCTAGGGTCTCTAAAAAAATATTCTAAATTTGATTTAGATATTAATTCATATAAATTTCTAAGCCCTTTTTGATTTTTTACAAGTATTATGGCATGATTAGGTCTTAATTTTTTTACATCTATATTAGTTCTTGCAAGTTCGTTTAAACCATCAAGGTCTTGTATATTATATTTATTTTGTAGTATTTCTATAAATTTTATAAATATATGTGATGTTGCTTCTGCATCGTCTACTGCTCTATGGTGATTTTCTAAAGATATATCTAACTTTTTAGTAAGAACACTAAGTGAATGTTTAGTCATATCAGGAAAAATAGTTCTAGATACACCTACTGTATCTACAATAGTATTTTCTATCACTTTATTATTTCTTTCTGCCCATTTTTTTATAAAACCTATATCAAATTTTGCATTGTGTGCAACTAAAACACTATTTCCAAAAAAATCAAAAAATTTAGGCAACATTTCACTTTCTTCTGGTGCATCTATGAGTATATCATCTGTTATATTAGTTAATTCACTAATTTCTTTTGTTAGTTTTTCGTGAGGATTAATAAAAGTTGAAAATCTATCTATTATCTGTCCATTTTTAACTTTTACTGCCCCTATTTCTATTATTTTATTATGTTCTCTATTAAGTCCTGTTGTCTCTAAGTCAAATATAACATATTCATCTAATAAATTTTGATTTTTACTAGATTGTACTACACTAGACAAATCATCTACTAAATATGCTTCAACACCATATAAAACTTTTATACCTAATTTTCTAGCCATATCCATTGCATCTGGAAATGCTTGTACTACTCCGTGGTCAGTTATAGCTATTGCTTTATGGCCCCATTCACTTGCTCTTTTTATCATATCTTTAATAGGTGTTACTGCATCCATTTTACTCATTTGTGTATGTAAATGCAGTTCTACTCTTTTTTCTTCACTATTATCCATTTTAGGTTCTGGTGGACTTGTTAAACAAATTTCCATAGGTGCTAATATAAGTTCTTTCATATATTCATCATATCTTATTTCACCTTTTACTATAACAAAATTTCCTTTTTTAATAATGTTACTATAATCTTCTTTAAAATCTTCAGGATTTGTAAAAAATTTAAAACTGACTGAATCTGTCATGTCTGTTATATCAACTTTTACAATATATTTACCTTTTTTTGTTTCTGTTATATCTATACCAAATATTTCACCTTTTATAACTATTACTTCACCATCATTTACAGAATTTTTTATTGTATTTATATCTTCATCTATTTCCTCTTTTATTTTTAAAGATAACTTTTTAACTCTTCTAAATTTATTTATTTCTTTTTGTATATTTTCACTATTTTTTTCATTAGTACTTTCTGTATTTGTATTTTCTAAAGCTTTTGCTATAAGTTCTTTTAATTCATTATTTTTTTGTTCTTTATTATCAATACCACTATCTATATCTACAAACTTTACAATTATATTAATATTAAATCTATCTTTTATAATGTTTTCTATAATGTTATCTATTTTTTTAGATTTAAAAATAAAAGCACCTTTTTTATATAAGTTTATATTTAATAAATTTTCTTCTATTTCAAAAGTAGCATCTTTAAATATTGGAAAACATATAGGACTTTTTTCTTTTATAATTGTTATTATATTACCCCATATTTTTTCTATTTTTTGTTCTAAAGTTAAATCATTTAAAATATATTTTAAATAAATTTTAACTTCTTTTAAAAAGCTAAAATTATCAAATATATCTTCTTCAAAATCCTTTAAACAACTTTCATTTAATATTTTATCACTTTCTAAATATATTTCTGCTAATGCTAAATGTTGATTAATATTTATATTATTAACAATAGTATTTCTAAGTACAGTTTTTACATTAGCAGATAATTTTATTTTAGAAAAAACATTTGAAAATTTTTTATCTTCCAAAAAAATCACTCCAAATTATAACTCATTTATAAGTTTTAAAAGTTCTGGTATAAGCTCATTTTCTGGTACTTTCTTTATTATTTCACCTTTTTTAAATATAAGCCCATAACCTTTACCACCAGCTATTCCTATGTCAGCACCTTTAGCTTCTCCTGGTCCATTAACAGCACAACCCATAACAGCAACTTTTAAATTTTTATTAATTTTTTTACATTCTTGTTCAACTTTATTTGCAATAGATATTAAATCAACTTCTGTTCTACCACAAGTAGGACAAGAAACAAATTCTATACCAAATTTTCTAAGTCCTAAAGACTTTAAAATTTCCTTAGCTGTTTTTACTTCTTCTACTGGGTCACCTGTTAAAGATACTCTTATAGTATCACCTATCCCCATACTTAAAATTGAACCTATACCTACTGCTGATTTTATTGCCCCACTCCATACAGTACCTGCTTCTGTTATGCCTAAATGTAATGGATAATCTATTTCATTTGATAATATAGAATAAGTTTCCATACTAAAAGGCACACTAGATGCTTTTATAGATACAACTATATTGTTATAATCATATTTTTCTACTATTTTAACATGTCTTAAAGCACTTTCAACAAGTCCTTTTGGTGTAACTTTTCCATATTTTTCTAATATATCTTTTTCTAATGAACCAGAATTTACACCTATTCTAAGTGGTATATTTCTTTCTTTAGCCATTGTTATAACAGCTTTTATTCTTTCTTCATTACCTATATTACCAGGATTTATCCTTATTTTATCAATTCCATTTTCCATAGCTTTTAAAGCTAGTCTATAATCAAAATGTATATCAGCAACAAGTGGTATTTTTATACCTTTTTTAATTTCTTTTATTGCCTCACTGGCTTCTATATCAGGAACTGCTACTCTTACTATTTCACAACCTTCTTCTTCTAATTTTTTTATTTGTTCTATTGTAGCTTTTGCATTTCTTGTATCTGTATTACACATAGATTGTATAGCAATAGGATTATTACCACCTATTTTTACATTACCAATAGTTATTTCTTTTGTTTGTTTTCTTTTTATAAAATCTATCAAAAAATCACTTCCTTTTTTATTTTATTAATACCCCTTATTTATAAAAATAAGGGGTATTACAATTAAATTAAACTTATAACATCTTTAAAGGCTATAAATATACCAAAGCCCATTAAAAGAACAAAACCTACAAAATGTACCATACCTTCTTTTTCTGGTGGTATAGGTTTACCCCTTATAGCCTCAATAGCTAAAAATACTATTCTACCACCGTCAAGTGCTGGTATAGGTAAAAGATTAAATACACCAATATTAGCACTAAGTAAAGCCATTATATTAAGCATAGTTAAAATAGTAGCACCAACACTTACTTTCATAGCACTTTCATATTGACTATCTATAACTGGAGTAATACCAATAGGTCCCATCATTTGTTCAAGTCCTATTCCACCAGTAATTAATTCTATAACACCTATTATAGTAACTTTAATAGTAAATATCATATTAAAATATCCATCACGAATAGTACCAAAGAAAGTATTTTTTTCTACACCTTCAACATCTTTAGAAAAAAGTCCATTTTTTAATACTGGTGATATGCCTATTAAATTACGTTGCAAACTTTCATCATATTTTGGAGTTAATGAAAAACTTAACAGTTCACCATTTCTTTTTAAAATAATATCAATTTTTTCACTAGATTTATTTGTTGAATTAATACCTGAAATTTTAAAACTTAAATCTTCAAAACTTCTTACTCTTTTTCCATTTACTTTATAAATTATATCCCCAGCTTGTATACCTGCTTCTTGTGCTGGAGAGTTTTCTGTTACTTCTCTAACTGTTGTAGTAGCAACTGCACTAAAAAATGTAATTCCTATAAATATAACTAATGCTAAAACAAAATTCATAAAAGCTCCAGCAAATATTATAGCAAATTTTTTAGGCATAGTAGCATTTGAAAAACTATCTGGGTCACTACCTGCTGTATCTTCATCTTTCATTTTGCAATATCCACCAAGTGGAAAAAGTCTAATAGAATATATTGTTCCATTTTTTTCTGTACTCCATAACTTTGTACCCATACCTATTGCAAACTCTTCTACAAATACACCACTTTTTCTAGCAACAATAAAATGTCCCCATTCGTGTATTAGTATAATAAAGCCAAATATTAAAATTGTTATTATTAAGCCCAAATTTTCACCTCATTAAAAATTATTTGATAAAATTAAATTTTTTGCAAATTCTCTTGCAAATTTATCTGCTTGTAAAACATCTTCTAAATTATAATCTAATTTGTTTTTACTTTTATATTCTTCTATTGTTTTATAAACAATTTTAGGTATCTCAGTAAATTTGATTTTTTCATTTAAAAAATATTCTACTGCTATTTCATTACTAGCATTTAAAACACAAGGCATAGTACCACCTATTTTTATTGCTTCAAAAGCATATTTTAAACAAGGAAAAAGGTCATAATTAGGTTTTTTAAATGTTAAATTGTTATGTTTTAATAAATCTAACTTTTCAAAATTATTTTTTACCCTACTAGGATAAGCTAAAGCATATTGTATAGGTACTTTCATATCTGGTGTACCTAACTGTGCCATTATAGCACTATCTTTATACTCTACCATAGAATGTATTATACTTTGTGGATGTATAATAACATCTATTTTATCTATATCTATATTAAAAAGCCATTTAGCCTCTATAACTTCAAGCCCCTTATTCATAAGTGTAGCAGAGTCAATAGTTATCTTTTTACCCATAGACCAGTTAGGGTGATTTAATGCTTGTTGTAATGTAACATTATCAAGACTTGTATGTTCCCTAAAAGGCCCACCAGATGCTGTAAGTATAATTTTCTCTACTTCTTCATATTTATTTCCTTGTAAGCATTGAAAAATAGCAGAATGTTCACTGTCTATAGGGTATACATTAACGTTATATTTTTTAGCCTCTTTCATAACAAGTTCACCAGCTGACACTAATGTTTCTTTATTTGCAAGTGCTATATATTTTTTAGCTTTTATACCATATATTGTAGGTAAAAGCCCTATATTCCCTACTAAAGAATTTAAAACTGTATCTATTTGTTCAAGTGTAGCAAGTTTTATAAGCCCTTCTTCACCTGTTAAAACTTGTGTATTAGTATCTTTAATATTTTCTTTTAAAATATTAGCCTTTTCTATGTCCATAACACAAACATATATAGGTTTAAACTTTCGTATTTGTTCTTCTAAAATCCCTATATTAGTATTTGTTGATAACCCAATAATATTTATATTTTTTAAATTTTCTACAACTTCTAATGCTTGTGTACCAATAGAACCAGTAGAACCTAATATTACTATATTTTTACTCATATTTCCTCCAAAATATTAAAATCTACTATATAACATAACAATTTCTAAATTAGTAACTATATCATTATAGGTTAAATATTCTAGTATTTTAAGTATAATATAACATATACCAGCCGTAAATATAACACTATCAAAACGGTCTAATATTCCACCGTGTCCTGGTATAAGATTACCATAATCTTTTATATTAAATCTTCTTTTTGTAGCAGAAGCTGTTAAATCTCCAAATTGTGCAAATATAGAACCTATTATCCCTATTAATATAAAACAAATAATAGTAGTTACACTATTTTCAAATATATGAATATCTTTATTCCCTACATATATACCATAAATACCACAAAATACTGACGAAAATAATATTCCACCTATTGCACCTTCAATAGTTTTTTTAGGGCTAAGTTCTGGAGTTAATTTATGTTTACCAAGTGTTATTCCTGTAAAATAAGCACCTGTATCACAAGCCCAAGCACATATAAAAGGTAACCAAACAGTATACTTACCATCTTGCAAATTTGTTATTAAATAAATACCAGAAAACATTACTGGTATATAAAAAACACTAAAAAAAGTTAATGATATATCAAATATACTTATACTTTTATGGTTAAATACCATAAATATTAAACTTACTAATAAAAATCCACTTAATACTAATGCTTCTAATTCAATATTTATTACATTTAATAACAATAAATAAATTAATGCAAAAATAAATCCTAAATAATGAATAGGCATTATTTTTTTATATATAGCTTTATAAAATTCATACATACCTATAATAGATACAAAAATAGTACCTATTTTTAAAGGTAAGCCTCCATAATATACTAAACCAAACAGTACTGGAAATAAAACTATACTAGATATTATCCTAACTAACATTAACTATCTAACCTACCGCCAAAGCGCCTTTCTCTTTTTTGATAAGCATTAATTGCTTGTTGTAAATCTTCAAATGTAAAATCTGGCCAAAGTTTATCACTAAAATAAAATTCACTATAAGCAGACTGCCAAACTAAAAAATTACTTGTTCTAAGTTCTCCACTTGTTCTTATTATAAGCTCTGGGTCATTATATTCTTTTGTATCTAAATAAGATGAAACAAGATTTTCTGTTATATTATCTATCGATATATTATTATTTTTTACATCATTAGCTATATTTTTTATAGCTCTTACAATTTCATCTCTACCTCCATAATTTAATGCTATATGTAAATGAAGTCCTGTATTTTTACTAGATATTTCTTTTAAATGTGCTAAATCTTTTTGTAAATCTTCACTTAATACACTAATATCTCCTATTGTGTCAATTATTAAATTATTTTCTTCAGTTTCTCTTATATATTGCCCTATATAATCTTTTAATAGTTTCATTAAATCATCTACTTCTTGTTTTTCTCGTTTCCAATTTTCAGTTGAAAAAGCATAAACTGTAATATGTTCTATTTCCGTTTTTTCTACTTTTTTTAACAGTTTTTTTAGTGCATCTGCTCCTGCTTTATGTCCCATTTTTTTAGGTAAAAATCTTTTTTTTGCCCATCTACCATTACCATCCATAATAATAGCTATGTGCTTTGGTAAGGCTCTTTCCATAATAAACCTCCATTATAGTATATTATTATTTTTTAATTTATATTATATTATTTTACCATACTTTTTTATTATAATCTATATTTTTTTATTTAATTGCAAAATTTAATAATATTTGATTTTTTAATATATACTACTTATAAATAAGATTTTGCACGGTTAAAATATGTTATACATAAAGGATTATCTTTTTTCATATTTTCAATTAAAACATACATATTTTCTCTATTTTCTAACATTTTATCATATTCTTCTTGTATAATACCTACTAATTGAATAAATTCAACTTTTCCATATATTGTATCAATAGTATTTAATTCTGTATCTAACATAGTAATAAAACCTATAATATTAGAACTCATATTTATATTATATTGTTTTAAATATTCTTGTACATTACATTTTATAAACTGTTCTGAAAAAAATGGTCTTTCACTTTGATAAGTATAACTTGCAAAATCACCTAAAATATTTATAATTAAATTTTCATATTTTTTACTGTCTTCTTGTTGTTCTAACCATTTGACAGTCATTTCATATCCCCATTTATTCCATTCTCCACCTAAATAATCTTCATTTCTGTATAGTTCTGTCATACCATAAGTTATAATATGTCTATGCCCTTTTTTAGAATTATAAACTGAATATCCATCTATATATTCATTTCCACCCATTATTGCACGATTAACTAAATTAGTAGCATAATGTAAAGGTTCTTCATTATTATATAATTTGTCTAATTCATTATCTATAGCTTCCCAGCCTGGTGTCCAACTTTCATCTTTTGCTTTTTCTCTAAATTCTTCTAAATTCATTTTATTTTCTCCTTTAATAACTATTCTTTTATCATTATTTTAGTAATTTTGGGATATTCTTTTTCTATAGGTAATAAATGTTCAATTTTTTCTTTCTTATTTCTTTTTGTATATAAATCTTTACAAAAATCTGTAACATCTGTAATATTTACTATCCATTCATTTACATATTTTTTAACCATTTCCCCTTTTATACCTAGTTGTATAGCTCTATCTTCTAAAGGATGTCCATAAATATTTCTATTAGGGTCCCATTGACAACGCACTTCTGAATTATTTAAAGCCTCTTTCCAAATATCATAATCTTCATAAATTTTACTATTATAAGAAGATAAAACTGCCTCATCTACAATAAAATCAAATCCTTCTCTTAAAATATCAATAGCTAAAATTCTGTTTTGATTTTCTTTAGTTCCCCACCCTGCTCTATACATCATCCATAAAAAAGAAGGTTTTATCCAAGTCATTCTTTCTAATTTAAAATTTTTCCCAAAAGCTCCATTCTTTACTGCTTCATTTGCAATAGCATCATTATATGCCTGATAAACTCTAATAGTTTTTTCATCATATAATGCATAAATTTTATTATAATTATTTTCCATTTTACACACCTACCTTTATTAATCTAATAATTGAAAACACCCTAAAATAGTATTAACATAATTAGTTCCTTTCATAGTAATATCACCTAAAATATAAAATTCATCTATTTTTATGATAGTTTTATTCATTTTTCTTATTAATACTTTGTTCATACTTTCAGCATTTGTAAAACATCAATTTGTATGTTTAATTATTTTTTTGTGATAAAAATCTAACTCTGATATAAAATATATCATTTTTTACTCTTTATCTATTTTTTCTTTTTGTATTTTTTCTTTAATTTTTCTCCAAACTTCTTCTTTTGGTAATTCTCTAAAGTTATTATATTTTTGCTTTTTATTTAAAATTTCAAAATTACAAATATCTGTATAGTTACAATTTTCACACCCTGTTTCTTCTTTATGTTTATAAGGGTGAACTTTTATATTACCTGTTACTATATCATTACCTATTTCTTTTGTTATTATATTAGATAATAACAATAAATCTTTAAATTCCTCTAAAGATATAGCTTCACTAGTTGAAACCCCTCTGATTTTTTTACTTTCTACATTTTTATTAAATCCCTTTATAACATTTTCATCTTTAGCTATTATACCTTTTAGGTCAAATTTAGATTCAAATTTATCTTTACTATAATCATTTTCCACCATATCTTCTTTAACTTGAAAATAAAAAGCACCTGCTGGTAATATTTCTTTATTAAGCATATTTTGTTCTATTTTTATAAATGTATCTAAATACATAAGTATTTGTAATTGTAATCCATAGTATACTTTTTCAACACTTAGCCTTTTATCTGAAGATTTATAATCTAATATTTTTATATATTCTTTATCATCTATATAAAGTTTGTCAACACGGTCAATTTTACCTTTTAAAACCATTTCATAATTATTTTCTAAATCAAGTTTAATATTGTTATATACCTTACTATTTTTATCTATTCCATCAAAATTTATTTCAAAATATTTAGGTATAAAAGAACCATCTTTTATTTGATTTACAATAGCATTAGCAGACATACCTACAATTTTTTTTATTCTACTAATGTAATAGTTATATTTTGCAGAGGCTTCAAACATACTTATTAAATCATCACTTTTACATATATTGTCTACAATATTATCAATTAATATATATACATCTTTTTCTGTTGTATTTTCAATATTTATATTATCTTTTAATATTTTATTAGAAAATTCTTCTAATATATTGTGATAAATATTGCCCAGTTTTAAATAATCTAAAATATTAGTATCTCTTTCTTTTATATTTAAAATATATTTTAAAAAATATGAAAATGGACATTTTTTAAATTCTTCAAGTTTTGACACACTAGAAAATATAGTATTATCTTCATAAATTTTACATAATAAATTTTTATTTATATAGTCATCATCATTATCTTGTATTTTAGAAATTCCATCTTTTATATGTTGTACCTTTTGTGAAAATTCCTTATTATTTAAAAACCAAGTAAAAACATCTTTAACATTATCATCAATATCTTTTATATAATTAAAACTTTTAAAAATATTATCAAAAGAAATTTCTGGACAAGAAATTAAATCAATATCATTTTCTTCTTTAGTTTCTACTAATTTTGGAAAAATATTTTGTATTTTTTCTATAACAACAGAAGGTTTTTTACTATTTCCCTCTAATGTACTTATACAATATGTTAAATATAATTTATCTTGTGGTTTTAAAATTAAAGAATATACATTTAACATTTCTGTTGATATACTAGAAATAGAACTAGCTCTCATTTCTATACCATTTGCTAATAAATATACTTTTTCATTATCAGATATAAATGGGCTTTCTTCCTTATATGAAGGTATATTCCCTTCATTTATACCCATAGCTATTAATACTTTATTATCTGTTATTTTTGTTCTAGCAAAATCCCCTATTAAAACTTGGTCTTGTGTAGGTGGTATTATACTTATAGTTTCTTTATCAAAGGCAGATTTTAAAATTTTACTATATTCCTCTATTGTCATTTTTTCATTACCTAATATATCAACAAATTTTTGTAATATTTCACATATACCATTAAAAACTTGCATATGTTCATCTACAACACCTGCATTTTTTATAATACCTTTTGCAAACAGTTCTCTGTCTCTATCCATTATAGCTTTTATAGCATCTTCTATATTTATATCAACTAAAAAATCTAATATAGATTTACTTATATCTAAAACAGTATATTTTTTATTTTTTTTAATATTTAATTTAGAAATACTTTTTAAAATATTTTTTCTAATATTATTTATTTTATCATATGTAAAAACAGAATTTTCATAAAATCCATATGTAAAGTCTTTTTTCCATTTTTCACCTTTTATACCATATTTAATAATATAATTTTCTATTAAATTAATATCTTCACTTGTTATATCATAAGTATTTAATATATCTAATATACCTGTTCTCAAATATCTAAAAATACTTTCATATTGAAAATTATATATAATAATATCTAAGGCTGACATTATAAGTTCTACTAAACAATGATTAATTATTTTCTTTTTATCATCTAAAAAGTATGGTATTTTATATTTATTAAAAAACATTTTTATATTTTTTTGGTATGACAAATCACCTAATATTATTGTAATATCTTTAAATTTATACCCTTTAGTTTTAACTAATTCTAAAATAATTTTTGATACTTTTTCTATTTCTACATATTTATTTTTACAACAACATATATTTATATTTTCTACATCATAAACATATTTTTTACTATTATATTTTAAAAAATTTTCTTCTAAAAAATATAATTCTTTATTATTTATGTGTCTTTTATTTTCTGGTAAATAAATTGATTTTTCAACTGTTACTCCTAATTTATTTACTATTTTATCATTTATTTTATTAATAGTACTTTTAATATAAAAATAATGGTCAAAAGGATTTATTTTCTCAAAATAAGTTATATTACTATTTAATGTAAAATACATATTTACTTTTTCACATTTTTCAAAAAGTTTATAAATAATATTTAGTTCTTGATTATTTAAAGATTCAAACCCATAAATAAATACTTGTGTATCTTTTGTTATAATATTAGATTCATTTATTTTTTCAACTAAAATATCTAAAATACCTTCATCTGTTATATAATCACTTTTAATAAATTCATTATAATTTTTATAAATTTGTCTTAAATCTGTTAATTTTAAAGCTAAATTTTCATTTTTTGTAGTATCAATATTATTTATTACTTCTTGTAAACTTTCAATACTAACTCCAAACTCTGAAAATTCTTTTATTATATCCCCTATTTTTTCTAATAGTCCTATATTAGCATAAGATTTTTCTGAAAAATATTGAAGCATTTCAACTATACCTAAATTATATAATATTTTTCTTAAAACCATAGTTTTTCCTATATCTTCAAGAGGTTTTTTATTAGATATACCTAATTCTGAAAAAACACGATAAGCAAGTCTTTTAAAATTTAAAACATATGTGTTAAATAAAACTTTTGATTTTGATTTTTCTATAACTTTTCTTTCAGCTTGCAATGTAAATTGTTCTGGAACAATAAGAACAGAAGGAACATATTTTTCTTCTTGCCTTATTAATATTTCATTTAAACAGTGTTCTAATTTTCCACTACCAGCTTTACCAAAAATATATTGTAATTTCATTTTATCACCCTATCTTATATATTAATTATTATTATTTTAACATATTTTTTTAATTATTGTAATAAAAATATAAATATATTATTATAAGGAGGTGTTTTATATGAGCACAAAAATAGTTGTTGTAAAACTTAAAGATATTATAAAAAAAATATTATTAACTATTGTAGGTATTATTATTTTAGGAGTTATTGTATATTTCTTTATACCAAAAAATAATAAAACAGCATACAAACCAGGAACATATTCTTCTGATATAGTACTACATAGTAACCCTGTATCTGTTCAAGTTACAGTTTCAAAAGATGAAATATTAGATATAGAACTTGTTAATATGGGAGAAACTCAAGAAGTTTTTTACCCTCTTTTTGAACGTTCTATTGATGATATTTCTGTACAAATTATAGAAAATCAAAACACTGATATAACTGCATCTGTTGACAATTCTATGACTAGTAATATATTAGTTAAAGCAGTAGAACAAGCTTTAGAACAAGCAAAGAAATAATTTCATATTTTAATTTCAATATACTAAAAACACTTTATACAAAAATAAAATGTTTTTAGTATATTTTTACATATTTTTTTATTATTTTTTGTTAGTTTTTTTTATAAAAATTAAAAGGATTTTTATTATATTTGTAGAATAATATATATATAAAGATAAACAATTAAAATTGATTATCTAATTATAAGGATAAAAAAGGGAGTGTTCGTTATGCGTTATACATTCAAATCAAAAAATACAACTGTTACAGACGCTTTAAAAGAAAAAATTACAAGTAAAATTAATAGAATAGAAAGGCTTTTTCCTGAAAATACAGATATAAATGTAACTTTATCTGTTGTTAAATTAGACCATAAAATAGAAGTTACTGTTATGCTTCCAAAAAGGGTTTTAAGATCAGAAGTTACTAAAGATGATATGTATGCTGCTATTGATGAAGTAGTTGATAAATTAGAAAAACAAATGGTTAAATATAGAAGCCGTTTAAGAGATAAATCTCGTAGGGATTCTTCATTCGCTGATGAGTTAAAAGCTGTTTCTATGGGCTTAGACGTTGAAGATGGTGAAGATACTATTAAAATAGATAGAACTAAAAAATTTGATATTAAACCTATGGACCCAGAAGAAGCTGTTATGGAAATGGAACTTGTTTCTCATAATTTCTTCGTATTTAGAAATTCTTCAACAGATGAAATAAATGTTGTTTATAAAAGAAAAGATGGTTCTTACGGTCTTATAGACCCAGAATATTAAAATATAACCCCCTTTAGTTTAAAACTAAAGGGGGTATTTAATTATCTTCTACGTCTTTTATTATTTTTCATAGGTTTTATAGGTCTACTTCCATATCTATTTCTTCTTTTTTGTCTTCTTTTAAATTTAACTATATTTCTTATAATAAAAATCAACACAAAAAATACTACAATAAATATTCCTAATCCTATTAATACATATTTTAAAACTTTTAATGTAATTTGCCAAATATCTTTTATTTTTTCTTTTCTTTCAAGTGTAGCTTCATCTATTATATCAACTTTATCTTCAGATAAAAGATTTACTGAAGCTATTTTTATATCTTCATATATAAAATCTAATGTTCCAACTTTATCACCAACATTTATAGGTCCTTCAACACCTTTTGGTACATTAAAAACTTTCTCTATTTTTTCTACATCAACACTAGTAGGTAAACTTAATGAAAGATTATCTTCTGGTAAAACATATACTTCACCTAAAGGTATTTCTTCATTTTTAAATGTTTGAACAACATTAGCTTTATTTTTATAACCTTCTTTATTAAATATTTCTTTTTGTTCATAAGAAGAAAATCCATATTCAAATAAAGCTTTTGAATCTTCATAAGTTTTAGAACCTTCATCTTTCATTACAACTGCTATAAGTTCTATATTACCTTTTTTAGCATATGTAACTAATGTATTACCTGCTTCATCTGTAAAACCAGTTTTACCTCCTACACAATATTGATAATAATATTTAGAATTTTTTAAAATAAGTTTATTAGAATTATTTAATGGTCTTTCTTCATTAACAATATTTGTTACTGGTATTTTATAACTAGGTGTACTTATATATTTTATAAACTCTGGATTTTTTATAGCTTCTTTCATTATAAGTGCCATATCATAACTTGTTGTATAGTGATTTTCATCATGAAATCCGTGAGGATTTGCAAAATGTGTATTTTTAGCACCTATTTCTTTTGCTCTTTTATTCATAAGGTCAACAAAATCTTCAACAGTTCCTGACACATGCTCTGCTATAGCCATACAAACTTCATTTGCTGAAGCCAATAAAACACCATGTAATGCTTGTTCCATTATTATTTGTTCATTTTCTCTCATACCTATATGGCTACTACCTGGGCCTATATTAAAAATTGCATTATGAGAATGTGTTAATATGTCTGTTGGTTTAGTATTTTCAATAGCTAATAAAGCTGTTAAAATTTTAGTTGTACTAGCTGGATAAGACTTTGCATCTTTATTTTTATCATATATTACAATGCCTGTCTTAGCATCAATTAATACAGCCGATTGTGCTGTTAAATTTAATGGGTCTTCTACATTTTGCTCTGTTTCTTGTGTTGTATTTTCATTGGTATTGTCTTCTTTATTATCACTACTTTCTTGTGAACTAGTTTCTGTTGTAACTTCATTAGCAAAAATATAAAATGTACTAGTATTTGAAATAAATATCGTATATAATAATATAAGACATATAAACCTTTTTAAATACTTTGAAAAATTCATAATTGTGCCCTCTTCCTTTAGCTATTATTTATTATTTAAAATTACATTTTTTTATTATATAATATTTTTTTAATAAATTCAATATTTTAAAATTGATTGAGGAGATTTTATGAAAAATAAATATACTATATTACTAACTATTTTATGTATAATATCTAGTTGTATTTATATAAATCGTAGTACATATGATAATAAAAATTCAGATTTTATTATAAATGTAAGTGAATATGATAATAATTTACATATAGAAAATAATGAATTAAATAAAAATTCAACAAATATTAATACTTTAGATGTTGACAAAACTGAAAATAACATACAAAATAGTAATGAACTTATAAATATAAATATTGCCGATAAAGAAACATTAAAAACATTACCCAATATTGGTGATACTTTAGCTGAAAATATAATAAATTATAGAGAAAATATTTCTTTGTTTTATGATATTTCAGATATAAAAAAAGTTGACCGAATTGGTGAAAAAACTTATGAAAAAATTAAAAATTTAATAACTGTTGATTAAGGAGATTTTTATATATGGATAGAAAAATTTTAGTTGTTGATGATGAAAAACTTATTGTAAAAGGTATAAAATTTAGTTTAGAACAAGAAGGAATGAAAGTAGATGTTGCCTATGATGGTGAGGAGGCTTTAAGACTTGCTAAAGAAAATGAATATAACTTAATATTATTAGATGTTATGCTCCCTAAAATAGATGGTCTTATGGCTTGTCAAATGATAAGAGAATTTTCAAATGTACCTATAATAATGGTTACAGCTAAAGGTGAAGATATGGATAAAATAATGGGTCTTGAATATGGTGCTGATGACTATATAACAAAACCTTTTAACATATTAGAACTTAAAGCAAGAATAAAAGCAATATTAAGAAGAAGTGTAAAAAAAGTTGAAACACCTATTCAAAATAAAAATATATTAAAAATAAGAGATATAGAAATAAATACTGAATCTAGACGTACATTTATAAACCAAAAAGAAATTAATCTTACTGCTAAAGAATTTGACCTTTTAGAACTTTTAATGAAAAATATTGGAAAAGTTTATAGTAGAGAAAATCTTTTAGATACTATTTGGGGTTATGGTTACCCTGGAGATGTAAGGAGTGTAGATGTACATGTTAGAAGGTTAAGAGAAAAAATAGAAGAATGCCCTAGTGAACCAAAATATATTCATACTAAATGGGGGGTTGGTTATTATTTTCAGTAATAAAGAAGTAAAATGGTATCAATCTTTAAGAGCTAAACTTTTCATATGTTTCTTTTTTATAAGCTTTTTTCCATTAGTATTTTTTTCTAATACTATGAAAAATACTATGGAATCCTACTTTAAAGATGTTGAAGAAAGAGAACTTCTATATCAAGCAAATAAAATAGCTGTTATGATACAAGAAGGCAACTATCTATACAATGAAGATAAAAAAAATGAGCTTTTATTATCATTAGAAGACAAAAGTATTGAAGAAAATTTTAGAATTTTAATAATTGATAATAATGGTATTGTTATTTTAGATACAAATAATTCTGATATTGGTAAAACCTTTTTAATACCTGAAGTTATATTAGCATTAGATGGTAAAAATAACTCTACATATTATAAAAATCAAAGTACATTATATGCTTCTAGTTATATAGAAGACCCATTTTCTCATAAAAAAGGTGTTGTACTTTTAGTTTCTTCTTTTGAAGATTCTGAACTTTTAATAGATGGTGTTAGCCAAAAATGGTTTATTTTAACTATTTTTATAAGTATTATAATTGGTATTTTTGTATTTTTTGCTTCAGAAATAGTTATAGCACCTTTAAATAAAATATTAAAAAGTATCAATGAAATAACAGAAGGTCAACTACATCAAAGAGTAAAAATAAATGGTAATAATGAAATATCTAAATTAGGTGAAGCTTTTAATACTATGACAGAAAAACTTGAACAAATAGATGCTTCAAGGCAAGAATTTGTTTCTAATGTTTCTCACGAATTAAAAACTCCTCTTAGTTCTATAAAAGTATTAAGTGATTCTATCCTTTTACAAGAAGATATCCCATCTGAAATGTATATTGAATTTTTACAAGATATAAATTCAGAAATAGACAGAATGACTGAAATTGTAAATAATCTATTAGCTTTAGTTAAGCTTGATTATAGAGAAGCTGGTCTTAATATAGCTGAAACTGACCTTGATAAAATGTTAGATGATATATTAAAAAGACTTACTCCCTTAGCAGAACAAAAAAATATTTCTCTATCTAAAGAATATTTAAAAAATGTTATTATAGATGCTGATGAAATGAAACTTAGTTTGGCTATTTCTAATCTTGTAGAAAATGCTATAAAATATACTGATAGTGAAGGTAGTGTTAAAGTTACTTTAGATTGTGACCACCAAAATGCATTTATAACTGTTACAGACACTGGAATAGGAATAAATGAAGAAGAACAAACAAAAATCTTTAATAGATTTTATAGAGTAGATAAAACTAGAGATAGAGAAACTGGTGGTACTGGTCTTGGTTTATCAATAACACACTCTACAGTAATATTACATAAAGGAAGTATAAAGGTATCTAGTAAAGAAGGTGAAGGTTCTACATTTATAGTTAGAATACCTATAAAATTTGTTGAAAAGCAAGAATAATCAAATTATACTAGGAGGAAATATGAAAAATAATAAAAAATTATTTCTATTTGGTGTAGTTTTTGTTATAATAACTATTTTATTTATTACAATATTATCTTTTTTAATGACAATTATAGCAAATAATAATGTAAACAATAATATAAAAAATATTAAAATATATTATTATAATAAAATAGAAAAAAATCTTTCTTTTGAAGAAAGAAAAATAACTTTAAATAAAGATACTTTTGTAAATGATTTATTTAATGAAATGAAAACAACTTCAAAATCTACAAACTTAAAATCTACTGTTCCAAAAAATTTATCTATTTTAAATTATAGATTAAATAACTATAATTTATATATAAATTTTTCTAATGATTATAATACACTATCTGATAAAGATAAATTAATATTTAGAGCAAGTTTTATTTGGACAATAACTGAAACAAACTTTGTAAATAATATAAAATTTTATATAAATGGTGAAGAATTAACTTTTTATGATAATTTAGAATTATTTAATCGTGACAATACTATTTTAAACCCTATTATATCTCCAGATAAAATAGAAAGAGAAAAAATAACTTTGTATTTTACTAATGAAAACAATAAACTAGTTGAAGAAACTAGAAATATAGAAGCAAAACAAAATAAAAGTATGGAATTACATATTGTTGAGGAAATTATTGCTGGTCCTAAAGTTAAAGGAAATATTAAAACTGTTCCTTTAGAAACTAAAATACGAAATATTAAAACAGAAGATAATATTTGTTATGTAGATTTAAGTTCTGATTTTATTTCAAAACTATCAAATGATATTACAAAAGAAAATTTAGCTATATATTCTATAGTAAACTCTTTAACAAATCTTGATAAAGTTAATAAAGTTCAGTTTTTAATAGATGGTGAAAAAATAAATCTTTCAAAATATAGTGTTGATATCAGTCAACCTATTGGTAGATATGAAAGTATAATACAAAATGATAAAAAAACTAAAAATATTACAGGAGATAATAAGAAAGGTTAATATTTAACCTTTCTTTTATAAGTTTTATTTATGAAAAGACCATTACTATTTATTTTAATGTTTTTAATTTTTGGAATATTAATTTCAATTTATATAACTAATATATACATAAAGATTATATTATTTTTAATAATATTCATATTATCATTATATTTTAGTAAAATATATAAAATAAAATTTCCTAGATATTTAATAATATTTACATTTATTGGCTATTTTTTAGTTTTACTAAATAGTACCTCTTATTATATAAATGAAAAAGATACAGTTAATATTATAGGGTATGTTAAAACTATTGAAAAGTCTTCTAATGATAAATATAAATTTAAAGTTAGTACAACACATATTAATAATAAATCTAAAAGGTTAAATATTTTAGTTTATAATGACACACTTTCTAATATTAAACTAGGCTCTAAAATATCTGTTGATGGTAAAATATATTATCCTAATAAAAAATCTAATCCTAATGCATATAATGAAGAATTAAATTTTAAAATTGATAAAATTAATTATAAACTATATGCTAATAATATAAAAATCTTAAAACATAATAAGTTTAAAGTATATTTATCAAATTTAAAAGACAATATTTGTAATATTTATGATGAAATTTTACCACAAACAGAAAGTAATATTTTAAAAGCTATGCTTTTAGGTGAAAAACAATTTTTAGATGATGAAACTGTTGATTTATATAGAACATCTGGTATTTATCATATATTAGCTATATCTGGTTTGCATATAGGTATACTAGCTTTATTTTTAACTAAAATATTTAAACTAATTCATAGACGTTTTGGTTATATATTTGTTATTATTATATTAATATTTTATTGTATCTTTACTGGAAGTAGTTTATCCACAATAAGAGCTACTATAATGAGTTCAACTGTTTTATTAGCATATATACTTTTTAGAAATCCTGATTTTATTTCTTCTATTAGTTTATCTGCTATAATTTTACTTATTGTAAACCCCTACTATCTTTTTGATATAGGATTTTTATATTCTTATATATCTGTCTTTTCAATAGCATTTTTAGGTGGTAGAATATGTGATATTTATAAATTGAAAGGTATATTTAATGCTTTTGTTGTATCTTTTTTTGTATGTTTATCTATAAAACCTATTACAGCTTACTATTTTTATAACTTTAATACAATAGATATATTCTTAAATATAATAATTATACCTTTTATGTCTATTGTTGTAATAATAGGCTTTTTATCTACAATAATTGGAATTTTTAGCATACCATTAGCTAAATTTTTAATAGGTAGTGTATATTATATATTAAGATTTTTTACATATATTTGTAAAGTTGTTGACAATATGAGTTTTAATAATATTATTATAGGTAGACCTTCTATATTTATTATAATAGGGTTATATATAATGTTATTTTTTATAGGTTATACTTTTTATGATAAATATTTAATTAAAAAACGTAAAAAATTTATAAATATTGGTATTAGTATTTTCATTGTATTTACACTTTTGGCAACATTTATCCCCAAACCTTTTACTATAACTATGCTAGATGTTGGACAAGGTGATAGTATTGTAGGTATAAATAAAGATGGTGTATTTTTAATAGATGGTGGTGGTAGTAATACTTTTAATACTGGTGAAAGTGTTGTTTTACCTTATTTGAAAAGTAAAGGTATACAAACAATTGATTTTGTTTTTGTAAGCCATAATGATACTGACCATATAAAAGGTATAATTGAAATTGTAGATAAAATTAAAATAAAAAATCTATTTTTACCTATAAATAATAGTACTGATGAAAATTATGAAACACTTTTAACAAAAGCAAAAGCTGAAAATATACCTATTCACTTTGTAAAAAGTGGTGATAAACTTAATTTAGGTAAAGATTTATCATTTGGTATATTACACCCTAATATAAACTTTTTAAATAATGAAGACAATAACAACTCTATTGTATTAAAATTAACTTATAAAAATAATTCTATGCTATTTACAGGTGATGTTGAAAAAGAAGGTGAAAATTTTATGTTAGATAATAATTTAGATTTATTGGCTGATATATTAAAAGTTTCACATCATGGTTCTAAAACTTCAAGTACACAAAATTTTATAGATAGTGTTAAGCCAAAAGATGCACTTATTTCTTGCAAAGAAAATAACAAATATAATCACCCTAGTGAAGAAACATTAAAAACACTTAATGAAAATAATATTAATATTTATCGTACAGATAAAAATAAAGCAATAACTATAAAATTTTATAAAGATACTTATAAAATAAAAACTTTACAAAAATAAATTTAGGAGTGATAATCTTGAAAGTATTAGACAATCATATAAAAAATAAAACTTTTTCTAATATATATCTTTTATTTGGTGATGAAGAATATTTAAAAAATAGTTATGAAAAACAATTAACTAATGCTATTGTAGATGATAATTTAAAAATGATGAATTTTGATATTTTTGAAAGTAAAAATACTAATATATCACAAATAATAGATACTTGTAATACTTTACCTTTTGTGAATGAATACAGGCTTATTATATTAAAAAATAGTGGTTTACTTTATGAGGGTAGAAAAGATGATACAAATAAATTAGAACAATATTTACATAGTTTACCTAAAACTACAATAATAATATTTATTGAAGAAAAAATTGATAAAAAATTAAAATTATTTAAAACTATTTCAAATTTAGGTACAGTCCATCAAATAGGTAATTTGTCAGAAAATGATTTAATAGATTGGATACTAAATTTATTTAAAGATAATAATAAAACTATAACTTCTAAAGAAGCAGTTTATATTATAAGAAATGTTGGTTCTAATATGGAAATATTATTAAATGAAATAAACAAATTAATTTCTTTTAAAACTAACAATAATAAAATAGCTATAAATGATATTGATTTAATTTGTACAAAATCTATTGAAAGTAAAATATTTGACCTTATAAATTTTATGGCAAATAAAAATATAGACAAAGCTATTCAAGTGTACCAAAATTTACTTACTAATAAAACTTCTCCTTTTGTTATTTTAAATATGATATATAGACAATTTAAACTTATTTTACAAACAAAATATTTATATAATAAAAATTATAATATATCTAGTATCGCATCTGAACTAACTACAAGAGATTTTATTATTAAAGAAGCATTAAAACAAAGTAAAAATTTTTCTATAAAAATTTTATTACAAGTTTTAAATGAATGTTTAATTATTGATAATAATATAAAAACTGGACAAGTTAATGATATAATGGCTGTAGAATTATTAATAATAAAGTATGCAACTATATAAATAAGGGTTGCCAAAATTAAATAAATCATTTAAAATATTATAAAGACTACTAATTAAAGGCAGGTGATTTTATGGACAGTATACCCCAGTATTGTTATTTTAAAAAATTAAATATTTATAATAAAGTCCATAAATTTAGGATTTGCCTTTTAAAATATATTTCCTATCTTTATATGGACTTTTAAGGAGGAAATAAAATGATAAAAATGTATATGTCTTCAAATAAAGAACTTATCGAAACAGATACTATTACAGATGGTGTTTGGATAAATATGGTTAATCCTTCTTTAAAAGAAGTAAATAAAATAGCTAATGAGCTAAATATAGACCCAGATTTTATTAATGCAGCTCTTGATGAAGAAGAACGTTCAAGAATAGAATTTGATAATGAAACTAATAACTTTCTCATTGTTGTAGATACCCCTTGTATATCTAAAGACAGAGAATCTAATATATATGAAACATTACCTATAGCTATAATATATACTGATAAAGTTATTATTACTGTTTCACTTAATGAAACACTTGTATTAGACCCTTTTATAAAAAATCGTGTTAAAACATTTTTCACTTATAAAAGGTCTAGATTTCTTTTACAAATATTATACAAAAATGCATCTTTATATTTATATTTTCTAAAAAGAATAGATAAACAAAGTACCCTTATAGAAAATGAACTTCATAAATCATTAAAAAATAAAGAACTTATACAACTTTTAACTCTTGAAAAAAGTTTAGTATATTTTTCTACTTCTTTAAAATCTAATGAATTAGTTATGGAAAAACTTTTAAGATATGATTTTATTAAAAAATATGAAGAAGATAAAGAACTTTTAGAAGATACTATTATAGAAAATAAACAGGCAATTGAAATGTCTAAAATTTATAGTGATATATTAGCTGGCACAATGGATACTTTTGCCTCTATTATATCAAATAACTTAAATATTGTTATGAAAGTTTTAACATCTATAACTATTATAATGGCTATACCTAATATAATTTCTAGTTTTTTTGGTATGAATGTTCCTATTCCATTTGAAAATAGTCCACTTGCATTTTTATGGATTATTTTAGGTTCGATAGGTATATGTATTTTAGTTACAAAAATTATGTCTAAAAAAAATATGTTCTAAATTTTTACAAATTAAAAAAGCCTTTAAAGGCTTTTTTAATTTGTACTTGTTGTTGTTTCTATTTGTTCAGTAGTTTCTTCTATAGTAGTAGTTTCACTAGTACTTTCACTTGTTTCTTCTATACTTTCTGTTGTATCTTCTTCACTATATGTAACTTCCTCTTGTTCAGATATTGATATATTTATATATGGTTGAGAAACTAACTTAATTCCTTCTGGTGTGTCAACATTAATTTTAACATTATGCTCTCCTACATCAAGACCTGAAACATCTATATTACATTTAATTAAATCTTGATTTATATTATCTATTATATTATCATCACCTGTTATATTTATTGAAATTTCTTCTGGCATATCAATAAAAAATTTATCATTATAACCCATAATACTAATTTTATTTGTAGGTATATTCAATACTTTTGTTTTAGCTTTTCTTATATCAACATTTATTTTAACTTTACCACTATTATTATTTTTTAACTTTAAGTTATATTGTTTTAAAATTTGAGTTATATCTGAAGTAAACTCTGTAGATTGTGTAAGACCTGTTATATTTATTTCTGGTAAAGTTATTTTTGTTAATTTTTTTAAATTACTTGTACTTCCTATAACTTCTACATTTTTAGGGCTATATGTTACACTATTTACAATATAACCCTCTGGTAATTGCCCAACTAATTTAGGCTCTGAAATATTCAATACACCTTCAACACTAATAGGCACTTTTATTTCAACAGTATTCATATTAAATTGTAAACCATTTATTTTATTACCATCTTTATCATAAGCAAATAATTCTACTTCTTGTTTTATTGTAGATGTTTGGTTTGATATGTCTATTTCTGCATATATTACTTGTATTTTATCTACAACAGATTTAGGTCCTGAAACTTGTATATATTCAGATGAAAGTTCAGGGTCTGAAGCTATATAGCCACTTTTTATTTCTCCAGTAGTTTTAGGATGTATTTTTTTAGGTATTGTTATAACTTTATCAATAGTTATATCATATGTTATAGGATAAAAACTAACTATTTCAAAATTATTATTAGGGTATTGTATATTAGGTATTGTAGGTTTTAAATTTATTGTTGTTTGTAATGGCTCATCACCTATTTTATAAGATAAAAATTGCTCTAAATCTAATGTTAATTTTATATTATCTTTATTATATCTTTTATTTAATTCATCTAATGTTGTCCTACTACCTTTTATTTTTATTTCTGCCTTTTGATTTTTTAACTCTTCTAAATTTAAAACAACTAAATTATTTTCTTTTAGTTTTTCTTCATTTAAAACACTTATACTTAATGGATAAGTTTTTATTTCTGTTGGATTATTTATATTCATAACAATAAACCACATACCAATTGACATTAATATGGATAAGGCTTTCCAATGTAAATTTCTTGTAAAAAAATCTTTTATTTTTTTATACATTTAACTTCTTCCTTTCCATATATTTATTTTTTTTATGTTTTGTTTTTCTTGCTGTTTAAACATATCTTCTATTTGTTGTCTTGTTAAATTTCTATACAATTTACCATTATGAGCTATAGAAACTGCTCCTGTTTCTTCAGACACAACAAATATATAAGCATCACAAACTTCACTAGCCCCAACACTTGCTCTATGTCTTGTACCTAAATCTAATCCTATTTCAGATTGAGTTAAAGGTAATATACAAGTAGCCCTTTTTATACGATTATTTCTTATTAAAACTGCTCCATCATGTAGAGGTGTTTTATTTTCAAATATATTTATAAGTAATTGATTTGTTACTATTGCATCTATTGGTATACCACTTTCTTCAAAATCACCTAAAGCTACTTTTTGTTCTACTACAATAATTGCACCTGTTTTAGCTTTTCCCATAATAAAACAAGCTGTTAAAATTTCATCTAATACATTTTTAGGTATAATCTGATCTTGTGTACTACTATTGAAAATATTTTTAGTAAGACTACCCTTTCCTATTTGTTCAAGACCTTTTCTAAATTCTGGTTGAAATAAAATTAAAATTGCCATTATACCTACAGAAAAAGTTTGTTCTATAATCCAATATGTAGTATATAAATTAAGGTTAAAAGATAATATACTTAATATAAATATAACCATAATACCCTTAAATAAAGACCAAGCTCGTGTTTCCCTAATCCAATTCATTATAATATATATAAAAATTGCAACTATTAATATATCAACAACATCTGAAATTCGTATACTTGGTATACTAAATTTTGATAGGTTCAAACTTTCCAAAAAACTATTTATACCAGATATTTTACCATCTATTGAAGCACTCATTTCCACACCTACCCTACAAATTAATTTATAAATCTTATTTATTATAGCACAAAATCTATAAATAACCAATACATAACTATTAAATTTTTGTAAATTTTAATCCCTATATAATATATATACTATAATTAAATTTTATATTATATATAAATAAAAAAGTTATGTAGTATAATTATATTACATAACTTTTCTATTTATATTAAATATTTTTTTTAATAGAACTTCTTCTTATCATAAAAAATACAAATAAAACTAATGATACTATAATACCTGTAATATTTGATAAATTAGAAGATAACTTAAATCCTTCATCTGCTTGCATTATATAAGATACACATACATAAGACATTATTGTAGCTGGTAAAATAGCTATAAAATAATTTTTATTATTTTTATAAAGATATACTCCTGCAGTCCATAAGAAAGTAGTTGCTAAAGTTTGATTAGACCAAGCAAAATATCTCCAAATAATATCAAAATCTACCATTGTTAAAAAAATACAAGCAATAAATAAAGGTATTGCTATAATGAATCTTTTACTTATTTGTGATTGATTTATTTTAAAAGCATCTGCTATTGTAAGTCTAGCACTTCTAAATGCTGTATCACCAGATGTTATAGGACAAGCTACAACACCTAAAACTGCTAAAATTGCACCTATTGTGCCTAAAAGCTCTCTAGAAACAACATTTACAACACCTGCTGGGCCTTTATTAATAGCTAAAGCTTCTGAAACACCTTCTGGAGTTCCAAAGAAAGAAATTGTTACAGCACACCAAATTAAAGCTACGATACCTTCAACAACCATTGCACCATAAAAAACTGCTTTTGTTTCTTTTGGTCTTGTTACACAACGTGCCATCATAGGTGATTGTGTAGCATGAAAACCAGATAATGCACCACAAGCTATTGTAACAAATAAAAATGGAAATACATTTAAACCAGCTGGGTGTAAACTTGTAGAAAATGTTTTTGTATTAAGTTCTATCATAGGTGCAGTACCATTAAAATGATTTATAAACATACCACCACATAAACCTACAGCCATTAATATAAGACATATACCAAATAATGGATATATTTTACCTATAATTTTATCTACTGGTAAAACTGTTGCAAGTATATAATATAATATTATTATCCCTACTAACAATGTTTGATTTAATCCTGTAAGATTAGATAAAAGCCCTGCTGGTGATGTAACAAAAACAGTACCTACTAATATTAATAAAATAACAGAAAAAACACGCATAATATTTTTCATAGTATTTCCTAAATATAACCCTACAATTTCAGAAACAGATGTACCATTATGTTTCATAGATATTACACCTGAAAAAAAATCATGCACACCACCTGCAAGTATTGTCCCTAGTGTTATCCATATAAATGCTACTGGACCAAAACAAGCACCCATTATAGCACCAAAAATAGGGCCTGTACCTGCAATATTTAAAAACTGAATTAATAAAACTTTATATAATGGCATTGGTATATAATCAATACCATCTTGCATAGTTATTGCTGGTGTTGATATATTTTCATCTAAAGCAGCTTGTTTATAAACATAACTACCATATATAAAATATCCACCAATTAAAACAGCTAGACATAATATAAAAGTAATCATAAACACTTCCTCCTTTATAAAAATTTTTTACTAAAACATTATATCTAAATTTTTAAAAAATTACAATAAAAAGTTTAAATTTTCAAAAATTATGTTAAATATATATAAAAATTATATTTAAATTTTGTATATTTATTTTTTATTTTTATTTATCTTTTATATTTATTTTTATTTACAACTTAAAAAAAACTATATATAATAAAATATGTTTTTCATAATCTAAAAATAAATTTTTAATATATAATTTTAAGGAGATTATAAAATGTTTAATGATGAATATATAAAATTTTTAGAAAGTAGTTCAAAATTTAATATTAATGATGAAGAAAAAAAGTATATAATATTAAAATTTAATAATATGATTAAAAACTGTGATAAATTATCCAATTTACCTAAAATTGAAAAAATATTTTTTAATAATATTGAAGATGAAATAATATATTAGAATGGAGTAAATTTAATGAATATTTTCAATATGACTGCTCTACAAATTGGGCAAAAAATAAAAAATAAAGAAATAAGCTGTGTAGAAGTTATAAATTATTTTTTTAATAATATTACTAATAAAAGTAATGGATATATAACCTTTACTAAAGAATATGCTTTTAATAAAGCTAAAGAAATCCAAAAAAAAATAGATAATAAAGAAAATTTATCAATATTAGCAGGTGTACCTATATCTATAAAAGATAATATATGTACAAAAGGCATTAAAACTACTTGTGCTTCTAAAATGCTTAAAGATTATATACCATCTTATAATGCAACTGCTTTTAAAAGATTAGAAGATGCTGGAGCTATACTTGTTGGCAAAATAAATATGGACGAATTTGCTATGGGTGATACTGGTACAACTTCTTTTTTTGGTGGTTGTAAAAACCCTTGGGATAGTACAAAATCTACTGGTGGTTCAAGTAGTGGTTGTGCTAGCTCTTTAGCATATAATGAGGCAATTTTGACTTTCGGCTCTGATACTGGTGGATCTATAAGACAACCCTCTGCTTTTTGTTCTGTTACAGGTATTAAACCTACTTATGGTATTGTATCAAGATATGGGCTTATTGCATTTGCTCCAGAATTTGACCAAATAGGACCTATGACAAAAGATGCTTTAGACTGTGCTAAAACTTTAGAAATAATTAGTGGATATGATGAAAATGATAATACTACAATAAAAAATAAAAACTTTAAATTTATAGATGAAAATTTTAATATAAAAGGCTTAAAAATTGGAGTATGCAAAAATTTTATTGAATATAGTGATAAAGAAATTCAAATAGAAATATTAAAATCTATTGATATATTAAAAAATATGGGGGCTATAATAGAAGAATTTAATTTAGATGTTATTGAATATTCTATGCCAACTTATCAAATTCTATCTAGTGCACAATCTATTTCTAATATGGCAAGGTATGATGGAATAAAATATGGATATAAACCAGAAAATATTGATTGTTTAGAAGAACTTTGTGTTAAATCTAGAACTGATGCTTTTGGAGTAGAAGTAAAAAAACGTATTATGTTTGGTAATTTTATATTAAAAAATAAAGATGTTGAAAATAGTTACTACAAAAATGCTATAAATGCTAAAAATTATATAATAAAACAATTTATAGATGCTTTTAATAAATATGATATATTATTAGCCCCTACTACACCTAAAACTGCTACTTCTTTTGATGATACTACTGAAACAGATATATTTTTAACAAGTGCAAATTTAACTGGCATACCTTCTATATCTATTCCTTGTGGATTTACTAAAAATAATATGCCTGTTGGAATGCAATTAATAGGAAATTACCTTAAAGATGATTTAATACTAAATACAGCTATACAATTTCAAAAAAGTACAGATTTTCATTTAAAAAGACCTAATATAATGTAGTGGAGGTTTTTATGAATTATAAAGTTAATATTGGTTTAGAAGTTCATATTGAATTAAATACAAAAAGTAAAATGTTTTGTAATTGTAAAGCTAACTTTGGTGATGAAGAAAATAAAAATACTTGTCCTATTTGTTTAGCTTTACCTGGTGCTTTACCTATTGTCAATAAAGACGCTATTACTCTTGCTATTAAAACTGGATTAGCTACAAACTGTAATATAGAAAACAAAATAATATTTGATAGAAAAAATTATTTTTATAAAGATTTGCCTAAAGGTTATCAAATAACACAATTTTATAACCCTATTTGTAAAAATGGTTACATCAATTTAGAAAGTAAAATAATAAATATTAGAGAAATTCATATAGAAGAAGATGCTGGCAAAATAGGTAAAAATAATTGTATAGACTATAATCGTGCTGGTGTCCCTCTTTTAGAACTTGTTACTATACCAGATTTTGAAAATGCTGAAGAAGTTATAGAATTTTTAAAAATATTAAAAGAAACTTTACTATTTTGTAATATTTCAGATTGCAAAATGCAAGAAGGCTCTATGCGTGTTGATATTAATTTATCTGTTAGAAAAGATAATATGCCTTTAGGTAATAGAGTAGAAATAAAAAATGTAGGCTCTTTTAAATCTATTAAAAATGCTATAAATTATGAAATAGAAAGGCACATAAACTTATTAGAAAATGGCTATACTATTAATATAGAAACTAGAAAATTTGATGAAAATATTAATAAAACTATTTTTATAAGAAATAAAGAAACAATCGAAGATTATTGTTATTTTAAAGAGCCTGATTTAATACCTATAAACTTATCTAATAAATTTATAGAAAATATTAAAAATAATATGCCTATGTTACCACAAGAAAAAAGAAAAATTTATAAACAAAAATATAATTTATCTTCTAATAATATAAATGATATACTTTGTAATCCTAAAATAAATAAATTATTTGAAGATTTAGTTAGTATTATAAAAGAACCTAAAGAAATTGCTAACCTTATATCTGGTGAATTATTTAAAATAATAAATGAAAATAACTTAAATATAGAAGATTTACAACCTAATATAAATTATATATCAAATCTTATAAGTTTACTTTTAAATAATAAAATATCTAGAGATACTTATAAAAATGTTTTCTTTGAAATTATTATTAATAATATAGAACCTATTTCATTTATAGAAAAAAATAATTTATATTTAGTAACAGATATAGATGTTATAGAATATACTGTAATTAATGTATTAAAAAATAACATTAAAAGTATTGAAGATTATAAAAATGGTAAAGAAAAAGCTTTAAAATACTTAATTGGTCAATGTATGAAAGAGTTTAATGGAAAATGTGATAATAATATTATTAAAGATTTATTACTTAAAAATATAAATAATAAATAAATATATTTTTATATAAATAAATTTATATTAATATTTTTAATAAAAACTAGTTGAATTTTTTTTGATTTTTGATATAATTTATATAGATATTAAATAAACTATTATAAGGAGGCTTACTTATATGAGTAATTTAGATTTAAATAACCCTACTCAAGAATATGCTAAAAAAGTTTTAAAAGGTCTTGGTGAAAAAGAAAATATTAAATTTATTACTAATTGTATGACTAGATTAAGACTTGTTTTAGAAGATGTTTCTAAAGTAGATGAAAATTTATTAATAAATGAAACTGGAGCTAGTAAAGTTATTATAGAAGGTAATGATGTTCATGTTATTTATGGCTTACATATTAATGCAATAAAAGAAGCTATTGATAGAGAAATAAAAAATGAAAAAACTGATGAAGGCTTTATTGGTAATGTTAATGTAAAAAAAATACTTGAAGGTATTGGTGGAAAAGATAATATTAAAGAAATTACTAATTGTATGACTAGATTAAGACTTACTTTAAAAGATACATCTAAAGTAAATGAAGATTTATTAGTAAATGAAACTGGGGCTAGTAAAGTTATTTTTGTTGATGAACAAAATGTTCATATTATTTATGGTTTAAAAATAGAAGAAGTTAGAAAAGCTATAGAAGAAGAACTTAAAAAATAAAACTATTTTTAAAAGGCTGAATTAATTCAGCCTTTTAAAATGCATTCCAAAGAAAAATAAATACAAATACACAACTCCAAGCATTATTTGTTATTTTTATTACTATTAACATACTATATATTATATTAAATGTACAAATCATTTAAATAATAGTATTTGTATTATTTCATAACTATAATAATCTTTTTTACTAGTTGTAAGTAAACTACAATATTATAATATTCTTTTTTCATTTATAATTTATATTCTTAAATATCCATATTATATCTCTTTTCTATATATAGAATATTACATAATATATTATTTTTTCAAATATCAATTTATAAATCTTAACAAAATCTATTTACAAAATATTATAAATTTGATAAAATACATTAAAGTTAATTTTAAAAACTAATTATTTTATTTAAAAAGGAGTGTTATTTTATGGACGTAGAACCCCAGACGTCTTCTTTATCATTGCAATTAATGCTGATTTTAATTTTGACGTTAGTTAATGCCTATTTTGCTGCTAGTGAAATGGCAATTGTTTCTGTAAACAAAAATAAAATTCATATTTTAGCTGAAGCAGGTAATAAAAAAGCTAAACTAGTTGAAAAACTTTTAAAAGAACCAACAGCTTTCTTATCTACAATACAAATTGCTATAACTGTTGCTGGTTTCTTTAATTCTGCTAGTGCTGCTACAGGTATTTCATTTAGACTAGCTAATGTACTTCAAAGTTTTTTTATTCCTTATAGTGAAACAATTTCTGTAGTTATAATTACAATTTTATTATCTTTTATTACATTAATTTTTGGTGAACTTGTGCCAAAAAGAATTGCTTTACAAAATGCAGAAGCCTATAGTATGTTTTGTGCTAGACCTATAAATTTTATTAGTAAAATTGCTTCACCTATCATAAAAGTTTTATCTGTTTCTACAAAATTTGTACTTCGTTTATTTGGTATAAATGATGAAAATGTAGAAGAACTTTTATCTAGAGAAGAAATTCGTTCTTTTGTTGAAAGTGGAAAAGAAAATGGTGTATTTAATGAAATAGAAACAGAAATGATAAATAATATTTTTGAACTTGATGATATACAAGCTCAAAGTGTTATGACACCTAGGAAAGATGTTTATTGTATAAATATAAACGAACCTTTAGAAGAATATATGGACGAACTTATGGAAATGCACTATACTAGAATACCTGTTTATGATGAAAATATTGATGATATTATAGGTATATTACACATAAAAGACTTTATGATAGAAGCTCATAAAAACAATTATGACTTTAAAAAAGTTAATCTTAAAAATATTTTAAGAAAGCCTTATTTTGTACTAGAAACTAAAGATATTGACGAATTACTAAAAGATTTACAAAAATCACATCAGCATATAGCAATTTTAATTGATGAATATGGTGGTTTTTCTGGTATCGTTACAATTGAAGACTTAATTGAAGAAGTTATGGGTGAAATTGAAGACGAATATGACCATATTACAGAACCTAAACTTAAAAAGTTAGATGAAAATATTTATTTAGTTAATGGTCTTATGAATTTAGAAGATTTCATTTATGAATTGAAATTAAATATTGAAAGTGATGAGCATGAAACAGTAAGTGGATATCTTTTACACCAAATAGGAAAAATATTAGAAGATGGTTCTAAAACTAGTATTTTAATAGAAAACCTTCACTTTGATATATTAGAAGTCGTTGATAAACATATAGAAAGTGTGCAAGTTACTATATATCCACCTCAAGAAATAATTGAGTAAAATAACTTAAAGTGTAGATAATTATAAAATCTACACTTTATTTTTATTATTTATTATATTTATTTAAAAATGTTAAAAAACTTTTTTCTACAATTTTTTTATCTTCTTCACTATAATAAAAATGTCCAGAATTTTTTAAAATAATAATTATAGATTTTTTTAAATTATATTTTTTTAAAATTTTCTTTATAGTTATAGCTGATTTTATAGAAACAAGTCCATCATTATAAGATTGTAAATAAATTATAGGTATTTTTATATATTTCAATTTAAAAAGTATTTTATAACTTAAATAAAATAAATCAATATATCTAGGTATCCAAAAAGGATATAATAACAATTTTTTATTTGATATACTTGTTCGTTCTTTCATAGTTTTTGTAAATTCATCTTTTACAAAATTAGGTATAATTGCAATTTTAGCACCTGCTATAAAAGTTTTAAAATCTACTCTAATATTAAAAGGAATATTAATACAAAATATACCTTTTATATTGTATTTGTTTTTTAGATACATATTAATAGCTAATAAACACCCCATAGAATGACCTACTAAAAATATATTTTTATATTTTTGTTGCATTTCTTCTAATTGATTATCTACATAACTAGTCCATTTTTTATATCCATTTTTAGTAAATTCCTTTGATGTTGTTCCATGGCCTGGTAAAAGTAAATTTAAGTAGGAATAACCATTTTTAAAAGCTAAATTAGTTAAATTATCAAATTGTATTGGTGATTCTGTAAATCCATGTATAAAAATAATAATTGTATCTGAATTATTTATATGTTTATATGTTTGTCTATGTAAATTATTCATTTCCAAATATTTTATGTATAGCGTGTGCTACTCCACCTTCATCATTAGTTAATGTTACCATATCACAAACTTCTTTTACAAAATCCTCTGCATTACCCATAGCTACAGAAAAATTAGCATAATTTAACATTTCTAAATCGTTTTCACTATCCCCCATAGCTACAACTTCTTCTTGTTTTATACCAAGCATATTAACATAATCTTTTAACGCACTACCTTTAGAAACACCTTTTTTCATTATATCTAAACAAACTTTAGCAGACCTAACAGCACTTATATCTTCTAGTTTTCTAAAAATACTTTGAATTTTTAAAAGTTTTTCTTCATTATGTTCTATTATTACTAATTTTAAAAATTCTTTTTTATCTATTAAACTATATAAATCTTTTTCAAATTTATATTCTAAAGACATAGTAAGTTCTTTTGTGTAATGTGATAAATCTGATTTAAGTTCATCTCTACAACTTTCTTCTGAAGTAGAATAACTTTCAGTTAAAGTATACATTTTACCTTCAATATTATTTTCTAGGCAAATATCAATAATTTTTTTCATAGTATCTTTTGGTATATAGTTTAATTGTATAATACTGTTATCTTTTAAATCCCTTATAGATGCACCATTACAACCAATAACTACTTCTTCTTTAAAACCAGCTTCATCCATATAGTCTTTAACTAAAATATCATTTCTACCAGTAGCTATAACAACTTTTATACCTTTATCTAAAAGCATATTTATAGCTCTAATATTATCTTGATGTATTTCTCCATTATGTTTTATAAGTGTATTATCACAATCAATAGCAACAAGTTTGTAATTCATAATATTAATTCCTCTCTAAATTTCTTTAATAATTTTTATATGTATAGGTGGATAATTGGGACGATTAAAAAATTCTGAAACTATAACTGTATATTTATTGCAATCTAAATTTTTTACAAAATTTAAAATAACCTCTTTTTCTTCAAACCCTGTATCCCCACCTTGATAAACACAAAGACTTACAACACCTTTTACTTTTAAAACTTGTAACGACTTTTCTATAGCCAATATACTTGTATCAGGTTTAGTAGCTATATTGTGACTTGCTCTCGGTAAATATCCAAAATTAAAAACAACACAAGAAATATTATTTTGTTTTATATATTTATCTAAATTTTGGTGACCATCTAAAATAAGTGATACATTATTATAAAGATTATTTTCTATAAGTCTATTTTTTGTAGCTTGTAATGCTTCTTCTTGTATATCAAATGCATATATAAAACCTTTTTCTCCTACTAATTGTCTTAAAAATAATGTATCATTACCACGGCCCATAGTAGCATCTATAACTATATCTCCACTTTTTACATTTTCCTTTATAAAATCTTTAGCAAGTGTAGTAGTATTTATTTTCATATTCCACCTATTAAACTATTTTCAATGTTAAATCTTTAAAATCCCAAATATCTGTAACTATATCTTTATAAAATTCGGGTTCATGACAAACCATAAGTATAGTTCCTTTATATTCTTTTAAAACTCTTTTAAGTTCATCTTTAGCATCTTTATCTAAATGATTTGTAGGTTCATCTAAAACAAGAATATTTGTTTCTTTATTCATTATTTTACAAAGTCTAACTTTTGCCTGTTCTCCACCACTTAAAACATATACTTTACTTTCTATATGATCAGTTGTTAAAGAACATTTAGCTAATGCTTGTCTAACTTCATATTGAGTAAAAGAAGGAAATTCGTCCCAAATTTCTTCTATACAAGTTTTATTATTATCTTCTTTAACTTCTTGTTCAAAATATCCTATAAATTGATTAGCTCCTTTTAAAACTTCACCACTAATAGGTTTAATTTCTCCTAGTAAACTTTTTAAAAGTGTAGTTTTACCAAGTCCATTAGAACCTACTATTGCTACTTTTTGTCCTCTTTCTAAAAGTAAATTTAAAGGTTTACATAAAGGCTCATCATAACCTATAACTAAATTTTTAGTTTCAAAAATAAGCCTATCTGATGTTCTTGCTTGTTTAAATCTAAATTCTGGTTTTGGTTTTTCTTTAGAAAGTTCTATAATATCCATTTTATCAAGTTTCTTTTGTCTTGCTCTAGCCATACCAGCAGTAGCTACCCTTGCTTTATTTCTTGCTATAAAATCTTGTAAATCATTTATTTCTTGTTGTTGTCTTTCATAAGCTGCCTCTAGTTGTCTTTTATTTTGTTCATACAGGCGTAAAAATTCTTCATAATTTCCAACATATCTAGTAAGTTTAGCATTTTCAACATGATATATAATATTTACAACACTATTTAAAAATTCTAAATCATGTGATATAAGTATAAAAGCATTTTCATATTTTAAAAGATAATCTTTAAGCCAAGCTATATGTTCTTCATCTAAATAGTTTGTAGGCTCATCTAAAAGTAATATATCTGGATTTTGTAATAAAAGCCTACCTAATAAAATTTTTGTTCTTTGCCCACCTGACAAATCATCTACATTTTTATCAAGTCCTAAATCATATAATCCAAGCCCTCTAGCTATTTCATCTACTTTTATATCTATGTTATAAAAATCACTCATATCTAAAATATCTTGTAAGTTAGCAGCATTTTCCATAAGTTTATCCATTTCTTTTTCATCTGCTTCAGACATTTTCATATAAGTTTCATTTAATTCTTTTTCAATATCAAATAAATATTCAAAAGCAACTTTTAAACTATCCCTTATACTATCACCTTTTTTAAGTTCTGCGTGTTGGTCCATATATGCAACTCTTACACGATTTGACCATTCAATAGTACCTTCATCTGGCATAAGTTTGTTTGTTATTATTTTCATAAATGTTGACTTACCTTCACCATTAGCACCAATAAGTCCAACATGTTCTCCTTTTAGTAATCTGAAAGATACATCTTCAAAAATAGTTCTACCACCAAAAACATGGCTTACATTTTTTACTGTTAAAATACTCATTTAAAAACTCCTTTTATGTTAAATAATATTTTTTACACATTTTTCTATATTCATCTAATGTAAAATTAGTATTATCTCCAATTATTATAGAAAATTCATCTTTATCTGTATCTTTTAATATACTGTAAGCTAAAGTTGAAAATTCTTCTATATTATAATTAACAATTATATCTAAACAATCTTTTATTAATACTAATTTATTTATATCTTCTATTGATAATTTTTTATTGAATTTAATATTTTCAATTTGTAAGTGTATTTGAAATTTAAAACTAATATTAGGTACACCTTGTATTAATAATTTTATTATACTATTTAAAACTTCATTTTCTACTTCTTCATCTTTTTCTTCAAACAAAGGCATACTCATTAAATTATGTTTTTCTTCTACTTCTTTAAAAATCATAGCTATTTTAAAAAATACTTGCTCCATAAAATCACCCTTGTATATTTTAACATATAATATACAAATAAATCAATTAATTTTTAATATAGCAAAAGGAGTACCACTTATAAAAATAAGTAATACTCCATTTATAAATTAGTTATTAACTATTTTTTTGTCCTGCCATATGTCTTTCTTGAGCTTCAATCATTTTTTTTACCATATATCCACCAACAGAACCATTTTGTGCTGAAGTTAAATCTCCATTATAGCCCTTTTTTAAAGGCACTCCTATTTCATTTGCAACCTCATATTTAAATGCATCAAGGGCTGCTCTTGCTTCTGGAATTGCTTTTCTATTACTTGCCATAATAAATCACCTCATATAATTTTGTCATTCTACTTAATTGTCAACAAAGTTATTAATATATATACCTTTTTGATATATTAATTATTAACTTTGTAATTTTATTGTGTGCAAATAATAAAAATTAATTCAAGGTAATATATGTAAATTTATTTTATATTTTTATAATAAAAATATCCTGCTATCATAACAATTAAACATATAATAAGATAATATATAAATAAAGGATTTGCAAAACTACCTGATAATATTATCAATGAACCTATAATAGCCATTATAGGAACAACATATCCCATAAACTTATTTTTAATTTCACCTTTTAAAGCTAATTTTAAAATAACTACATATAATACACAATAATTTAAATAACTTATACAAATAGCAATTTCTGATACATCACCTTTACCACTTAAAATTCCAACATTATCACTTATTCCTTCTTGTGTTATATAATGTAATGCAAACCATGCTAAAGTTACAACAAATGCAAATATAGCTGAATTTAAAGGCATACCATTTAATTTATTATTTTGTTCTTTTAAACTATTACTAAAAGGTATCATATTTCTAATAGCTAAAGAATAAGGCATTCTTATCATACCAAGTGTAACACCATTTACAGTACCTAAAACAGATATTATAACAAATATAAGCATTATTTTTGCACCAGTTGAACCAAATAATGTATTTGCCATTTGATTAACACTATTATCACCTAACTCTAAAACATTTTGTGGTCCAACAAATATACTAACACCAACAAAATATAATACATAAGCTAATAATATAACTATTGGTGATATTATTAAAGCTAATGGTAAATTTCTTTTACTATTTCTTATTTCATGACAAATAGAAGTAGATATAATCCAACCATCAAATGAGAAAGCAATAGGACCAAATGCTGATAATATACCTAAACTTATACCAGCAGTTTTTATACTTTCCATATCATTAGCTAAAACTTGGCTAGGTTCACCTTTTATAAGACCAAATATAGCAAATAAAATTAAAGGTATTAATTTTATAATCATAGATGCATTTTGAAAATAACCACCAAATTTTGCAGATAATGTATTTATTAAATAACAAATTAATATAACTATAATTCCTATAGTATATGGATTAAAAAATCCTTCTTGTATATTAAATAATTGACATATGTATATACCAGCAACCCAAGATACAACTGCTATTATTGATGGTAAATATAAAAATACTTGAAACCAACCAAAAGCTGATGCTGTTTCTTTATTTACAAATTCTTCTGCATAAGATATAATCCCACCAGGGTTATCTGTTCTTGTTGCTAATTGAGACATAGAAAGACTACCAAATATTATAGCTATTGCTGCCACACAAAATATAAGTACACCTAAAAGTACATTCCCATTAGTATAAGTTAAAACATCATCTGCTTTAAAAAATATACCAGAACCTATCACTATACCTATAATCATTGTTATGGAAGTAAATAAACCATATTTTTTGTTATGTTCCATATTTCTTCTCCTTTCTCTCAAAAAAATTTTTAATATTTCATAATTATACATTGCATATAAATTTAAGTCAAGTATTTTTTATTTTTATATACAAAATTAATTTAATATCTTTGTTATATATGAACCATCTTTTAAAACTTCTACCACTATTTCTTTATTACCATTAATATATAATATATCATTTTCTTTAATATTATTGCCATATCTAATAATTTTTTTACTATTATTAATATTTTTTTGTATATAATGATTTGTTTTTAATAATGAAAATATTATAGCTATTATTAGTACAATAAAAGATATATATATATCCTTATTTTTCATAACAACCTCTTTTAATAATTAATTAATTTTATGAATTTTTATTCATATATTTTCTTATTAATTAAAAAGGTTATAGATAATTCTACAACTTTTTTAATATTATTTTACATTATTAGCAAATTCTTTACCAAAATTAAAAGCATCTTCTTTTTGTGCTTCTGAAGGATTAAAAGGTATTTTTAAAGGTTCTAAAGGCATTTTAAATTTAAGTTGTTTAAATCTTGCATTTACATTATTTATACCTGTACCATTCCAACCATAAGAACCAAATACACCAGCTTTTAAACCTTTATGCACATTTGCATTTAAAGATACTAAAATATCCCATACTGGAGGTAAAGTATCATCTGCAATAGTTGGTGTACCTATTAAAAGACCTTTAGCTACTCCAATATTAGCTAAAACTTCTGTTTTATCTGCTGTTTCAAGGTCATAAAGTTTAGCCTTAATACCTGCTTCTTCTATACCTTTAACTACTTTTTCTGCTAAAATTTTTGTATAACCATAAGCAGAAACATAACCAACTACTATTTCATCTACTTTGTCATTTTTTGACCATTCTCTATAATACTCTATATATTTTTCTAAATCTGTTCTAAGAACTGGTCCATGACCTGGACAAATAGTTTCTATTTCTAAATCTTTAATTCTGTCTAATGCTTTTTGTACATATTCTTTAAAAGGTCCCATTATGCAATCAAAATAATATTTATATGCATCTAAAAAGTCGCCATCTATTAAATCATTAAATACTTTTTCATCACAGTAATGACAACCAAAAGAATCACAAGTAAATAATGTTTTATCTTCTTTAATATAAGTATACATAGAATCTGGCCAATGTAAGAAAGGTACACTTAAAAATGTTAAAGTTTTATTACCAAGACTTACTTCATCACCATCTTTTACTATTTTACTATTAAAATCTTTATTAGTTATTTCTTTTAAAAATCTAATAGCAAAAGCTGAACCTATGATAGTCATATCTGGATTAATATCTAAAAGTTTTTCTATTGCACCTGTATGGTCTGGTTCTGTATGATTTACTACTAAATAGTCTATTTTTTCTGGTTCAGTTATATCATTTAATCTTTCTAAATGCTCCTCAAAAAATTTACCTTTAGCAGCTTCTATAAGAGCAGTTTTTTCACTACCTTTAACTACATAAGAGTTATAAGTTGTACCATATTCTGTATACATAACAACATCAAAAACTCTAATATCAAAATCTAATGCTCCAACCCAAAATATATCGTCTTTAACTTTTAAATGACCTTTCATTTAATTTACACTCCCTTTAAATATAATTATATCATTTTATTATTTAATATATATAATACAATGTCCAAGTAAAAAAGTCAAGTTTATTTAACAATTTTTTCACATATTTTTTTTAAATAACTTACTTCTTCTTTTGTTAAATATCTATATTCACCTATTTTTAAATTACCAAGAATTATTTTATCTATTGCCACCCTTTTTAAATTAACTACTCTATGCCCTATAGCATCACACATTTTTCTAACTTGTCTATTTCTACCCTCTGTTATACTTATTTTTAATGTGCAGTATTTATTGTCTTTTTCTAATATTTGTATATTAGCTGGTGCTGTTTTATATCCATCTATAACAATACCTTTTTTAAATTTTTCTAATTTTTCTTTTGTAGGTGTTCCATAAACTTTAGCTATATAAACTTTTTTAATATTGTGTTTAGGGTGAGTTAATTTATATGTTAAATCACCATCATTTGTTAATATTAAAAGTCCTGAAGTATCATAATCTAATCTTCCAACTGGTACAACACGCTCTTTAATATCTATATAATCAAAAACAGTTTTTCTATCAAATTGTTCTTTTGCAGTTGTAACACAACCTTCTGGTTTATTTAACATAATATAAACTTTTTTTTGTTCTATTTTTACAGGTTTATCTTTAAAATAAACTTTATCTTTATTTTCATCTACTTTAAAGCCTAACTCTGTTATAATTTTACCATTTACTACTACATCACCTTGCAATATATATTCTTCTGCTTTTCTTCTTGAACATATACCACAATCAGCTAAAAATTTTTGTAATCTAATCAAAATTTTTTCTCCTTTTATTATATAAATTCAGAAAAAACAACATTAGAAAGGTCTATTCCTTTTTTAGATAACCTTAAATAATCATTATCTTCTATTAAAAGTCCATTTTTTATAAATTTGTCTATTTCTTTTTTATAAATACTATCTATACTAATATTAAATTCCTTATAAAAATCTGACTTTTTAATACCTTTTATCATTCTAAGCCCTAAAAACATAAATTCACTATACATATGTCTTTTTTCTAATATTTCTATTTCTCTATCATTTTTAAAATTTATATAATCATTAAAATTATTTGTGTTAATTATTCTTTTCTCATCTATTAAAGAACTTGCTCCAAGTCCAAAGCCTATATACTCTTTTCTAGTCCAATAAACTATATTATGTTTACACTCTTTTTTAGGCTTACAAAAATTAGATATTTCATATAAATTATAACCATTTTTTTGTAAAATATCTATTGCCATATAATATAATTTTCTATCTAATTCATCACTAAATAATTCAAATTCACCTTTTTCATACATACTATAAAATTTTGTACCTTCTTCTAATATAAGACTATATGTAGATATATGCTCTGGTTGTAATTTTGAAATATTAGTTAAAGTTTCTTTAAAATCATTTTCTGTTTGAGTTGGTAAAGAAAACATTAAGTCTATATTAACATTATCAAAACCAACTTTTCTAATATTTTCATAATTTTGTAGAAATTCTTCTATTGTATGTATTCTACCTATTTTCTTCAATAAACTATTTTGATATGCCTGTAAACCAACACTTATTCTATTTATATTACTATCTTTAAAACTTTTTATTTTTTCATAAGATAGTGTACCAGGATTTGCCTCTATTGTAAATTCTACATTTTTATCTACATTAAATAAATTATATATTTTAGTAGCAATACCTTCTATATAACCAATAGGCAATATAGAAGGTGTACCACCACCAATAAATATAGTTTTTACAATATATTTATTTTTATTTAAAATAGCAAATTCTTCTATTTCTTTTAAAAGTGCTATTTGATATTTTTCAAAATATTCTTCTTTACCTTTAAAAGATAAAAAATCACAATAAAAACATTTTTCTTTACAAAATGGTATGTGTATATATATACTTAAATCTTTCATTATTCTTCTTCTAATTTAAGTACACTCATAAATGCTGCTTGAGGTACTTCTACATTACCAATTTGACGCATTCTCTTTTTACCTTCTTTTTGTTTTTCAAGAAGTTTTCTCTTACGACTAATATCCCCACCATAACATTTTGCTAATACATCTTTTCTCATAGCACTTATAGTTTCTCTAGCTATAATTTTATTACCAATAGCAGCTTGAATAGGTATTTCAAAAAGGTGTCTTGGTATTTCTTTTTTAAGTTTTTCAGCCATTTTTCTACCTCTTTCTTGTGCAGAAGATTCGTGAACTATAAAACTTAAAGCATCTACAACTTCTCTATTAACAAGCATATCTAATTTAACAAGTTTAGATTCAAAATAACCTATTATTTCATAATCAAAAGAGGCATAACCTCTTGAGCGTGATTTTAAAACATCAAAAAAATCATAAATAATTTCATTAAGTGGTATATGATATGTTAAAACGGCTCTAGTTTCTTCTAAATATTCCATACCTATATACTCGCCTCTACGTTGTTGACAAAGCTCCATTATAGAACCTATATACTCACTAGGTAACATAATTTCTGCTTTAACTATTGGTTCCTCCATCTTTGTTATAGTAGTAACATCTGGAAAATCACTAGGGTTAGAAATATTTAAACATTCACCATTAGTTAAATATATTTTATATATAACACTAGGTGCAGTAGTAACTAAGTCTAAATTATATTCTCTTTCAAGTCTTTCTTGTATAATTTCTAAATGTAATAACCCTAAAAAACCACATCTAAAGCCAAAACCTAATGCAACAGAAGTTTCTGCTTCAAATTGTAAAGATGCATCATTTAATTGTAATTTTTCTAAAGCATCCCTTAAATCTTGATATTTTGAACCATCAGCTGGAAAAATACCACAATAAACCATAGGATTAACTTTTTTATATCCTGGTAAACTTTCTTTAACTGGGTTATTAGCATCTGTTATAGTATCACCTATTCTAGTATCCCTAACATTTTTTATACTAGCAGTTAAATAACCTACTTCACCTGCTTTTAATTCTTCTGTTGGTATAAATCTACCTGGTCCAAATACCCCAACTTCTACAACTTCAAATTCTTTTTCTGTTGCCATAAATCTAACTTTTGTACCTTTTTTAACAGTGCCATCAAAAACACGCATAAAAACTATAACACCTTTATAAGCATCATAAAAACTGTCAAATATTAATGCTTTTAAAGGAGCATTTTCATCACCTTGAGGTGCTGGTACATTAGATATAATTCTTTCAAAAACTTGGTCTATATTAAGGTCAGCTTTAGCAGATATTAATGGAGCATCTTCTGCTTCTATACCTATAATGTCTTCTATTTCTTTTATAACTCTTTCTGGACAAGCACTAGGTAAATCTATTTTATTTATAACTGGTAAAACTTCTAAATTATTATCTATTGCAAGGTAAACATTAGCTAAAGTTTGAGCTTCTACACCTTGTGCTGCATCTACAACAAGTATAGCACCATCACAAGCTGCAAGACTTCTTGATACTTCATAGTTAAAGTCAACATGTCCTGGTGTATCTATAAGATTTAGTGTATATTCTTCTCCATCATTAGCCTTATATATAAGCCTAACTGCTTGAGCTTTTATTGTAATACCTCTTTCTCTCTCTAAGTCCATATTATCTAAAACTTGTGCTTGCATTTCTCTTTCTGTTAAAAGCCCTGACTTTTGAATAAGTCTATCTGCAAGTGTAGATTTGCCGTGGTCTATATGTGCAATTATACTAAAGTTTCTTATTTTTTCTTGTCTACTTAAAGCCATTTTTTTCCTCCATTTATATTTTTATTTTAATTTTATTAAATTTTAATATCAAATTATCATATTATACCATATTTTAAGTAAAAAATCTATATTTAAAACTTGAAAATATCTAATTTATAAAAAATAATAATTTTAATATAAATTGTAAATAAAACCTAAATAAAAATATACATATTTTGTAAATATATTATAAAAATAT
>CALWDX010000049.1 GCA_944376805.1 uncultured Clostridia bacterium | reverse complement strand
TTAACTTTATTTATTAAACTTTGGATTGTATCATCTTTATTTATTGTAACATCTTTTCCACCAAAATTCAACTTAATTTCATCAGAATTTTTGAATAAATCTTTTCCTAAAGCATCTGTTAATTTAGTATTTAAATTAATATTATTTGAAGCCCCTTCTAATCCTAATAACCCTGCACTTCCTGTTGGGTTTAATTTTTGACTTTGTGATTGACCATCTATTTTTAAATTAATTTGTGTTTCGCCATCTTTAACATTATTTTTTATAACTAATTTACCATTTTCATCTTTAGATATTGATACATATGAACCTAAATTTTTAGTTTCTTCTTTTCCATCAGGACCTGTTTTTTTAGCTTCACTTAATGCTTTTTGTATTTTAGCTAATTTTTTATCATCTGTATCATCTTCTGCTGTAAAATTAACACTAGCCGTATAACCATCAATAGTTATTTCAAATGAATTTTTTATATTTGATAAAGATTGACTAGTAGTAAAAGATACTCCATTTGTTCTAGCACTACCATCAGTTATTGTTAAAGAATGTCCTTTACCTTCTGGTTGAAAAGTAAGCTGACTACCAGATTTAGAAACAGCAACTTTAGATTTACCATCAACTGTTGTACCAAAAGCAGTTTTTAATTTTTCATTAAGTGCTTTTTCTATATCATTTCCTGCTGTTGTTAAATCACTTTGTGTTATTTTTATTTCTTTAGTAACACCATCTAAATTTAAATTTAAACTAATATCACCATACCTATTAATAATATCAACCATTGCATCAGCATCACCTGTTACATTAGTTGAAATATTATTTCCTTTAAAACTTTCAGTTTCTGCCTTTTGTATAATTTCTATATCATATTTACCACTATTAGTAGTACTATTTATAGTAATAGCATTACTTGGATTACCAGTTGTAGAATCTACTACACTTGTTTTATAATTATTCCAAAATGCATCATAACCTATATTATTACTTATATTACTACTACTAAACCACTTATTTTGAAAACTTTGCATAGACTTTATTAAATTTCTATAAGAATCTTGTTTCCACCCAACTAAAATTTTTTCTTTTTCTAATCTATTGTATTTTAAACTTTCTGCTTTCATTAACTTATCTATCATAGACTCTGTATCTATACCAGATAAACCTGTTACTCTATTTGTATTAGATGTATAAATTGCCATAATAAATCCCTCCTATATTAAATTTACATTTTTAATTTGATTATTCAAATCAGATATTAACTCCACTACTTCATACTCTAAAATATCAGCTAATAAATTAATATCGTTATTTTCTAAAGCCTCTACCATTTCATTCGTATTTCTATTAAAATTTTCTCTATATTGTTTAATAGTTTCTTCTTCAATATTTTCTAATCCTATACTATATAAATTATAAATACCTTCTATACAATATGATATACCTTCTATTAAATCAATAAATTCTTCTATATTTTCTTCTACTCTAATATTTTCTACTATATTTATTGATAATTTATTAGCTTTTTCAATATATTCCTTTATTTCTTCCAATAATTCTATATTATCATTCATTATTTTCTTTTTCTTCTAAACCTTTCTCTACATATTTTTTCATTATATCTAATGTTTTATTTATTATATCTTGTGCATCATTATAATATTTTATATTAAATAAAATATTATCTAATAATTCATCTCCTGATTCTTTTATATCATAATAATTATCACTTATACCATTATATCTTTCTAAAGTATAGTAATACATCTCATTACTAATTAATTTTTTATTTATTTTTTTTACTTTTTTAAATAAATTTTTAATCTTTTTAATAGATTTAGAATCTTTTTTATATTCTTCTAAAATATCATTAACTATATTTATTGCATCTTCTGAAAGTTCCTTACAATCTTTAAGTTTATTATAATTTTCTTCTAATCTTTTTTCTATTAATCCTTCTTTTATATTTGTACCTATAATTTTATTTTCTTCAAATGCCTCTTTTTTTATCTTTTCTATATCACAAAAATTATTTATACAATATTTATCTATAGCTTGTTGGAATGTTAATATTTCTGCTTCTTCAATAGGTAACCCACCTTCAGATGCTTGAATAAGTTTAACATTATCATCTATAAGAAATTTCTTATTTAAATTATCCATATTTTGTTTAAAATTCCAAAATACTGGATTTGTATAAACTTTATTACCATTTACATCTTGTTTTTCCATAGTAGCCGAATGATAATGTTTATAGGCATCTGTTCTTTTATGAACTGTACCTTTTGCATGAGCATTTTCATTATCTATCCAACTATAATCTTGACCTATTAAAATAATTGTTGATGCTCCTAAAAATTTTGCTATCATTGTCGAAAAATATGATACATCACCACCTATACCATATTTATTTAAATCTTTTAAATTATCACTTATTAATTTATCTCTTAATAATATTAATGGAATACTATAAGGTATATAAATAAGTTTTTGTGCTCTATGTTCTTTTATTAAATTTTTATTACCATTATTAGAAATTATTAAAGGTATATTTGATTCATACTCTGAAAGACCATATTGTAAACTATCAATACTAGTTAAGAAATCTGGCTTAATCCCTTCTTTTTCTAATACTTTTGCTGCTGAAAAAGCACACAAAATACATACTTTCCCTTGTATTTGCTTTAATAAATTAACATTTTTATTAAGTGAAGGTCCTGCACTTACTACAACAATCGGTTTATCTTTAAAACAATCTTTAAAATCAGCTAAATTATAACTATTTTGTAAACTCTTCAAATTTTCAATCTCTACTTCAAACCAAAGATATTTATACTTAGAAACTGTATTTTTATCTATTAATTTATCTAATATTAATTCTTTTATTCTTTCAAGAAAATTTTTAAATTCTTTTTCATATAATTTAGAATAAACTGGTAAAATACTGTTTATAAAATTATCATTTTTAGCATTTAAAAATTTAAGCTTATTTAGTTCAAAAAAAATATAAATATTTTCTTTTATAAGAAGATTCGAAATATCTATATTTTTCATAGTTATATCAAATAATTCTTTATCATTTTCATATATAACAACATCTGCCCTACTTTTAACTACTTCATATAATTCTTCTATATAATAAGATAAACCAAATCCAAAAACAAAAATTGTTGTACCATATTTTAAATTTTCAAATTGTTCAATATATTTTTTACATTCTCTTGTAACATTATATTTGCTATGGATATATAATTTTATATTCTCTTTTTCTAATTGTATAGTTTTTTTATTATCTTTTGTATCTTCTAATTTACCCTCATATTTATTATTTTCTATAGGTTCATATTCTTTTCCATAACGTTTTTTATAGGCTTCAATATTTTTTTCATAAATTTTTTGGTTCATTATATTTCTCCTTAAATCTATAATCTAAAAATATATAGCCTTATTAATTTTAATAAAACCTTATTAAAATTAATAAGGCTATATATAAAATTTTAGTTTAAGAGAAAACTCCCTTAAACTAAAATTTTTATAACTATTAACCTATATTATCCTAATAATTGAGTAATAGATTGTGGTGCTTGATTAGCCTGTGCAAGCATAGATGTAGCAGCTTGTTGTAAAACATTTGCAGATGTTAAATTCATCATTTCTTTTGCCATATCTGCATCTTCAATACGAGAATTTGCAGCAGATAAGTTTTCACTAGCTACATTTAAGTTTTTAACAGTATATTCTAATCTATTTTGTAATGCACCTAAATTTGCTCTTCTTGCAGCTAGTGTTTTTATAGCAGAATCAAATAAGCCTATAGCACTAGCTGCTTTAGTAGCACTATTAACTGTAGCACTTTTAAGCCCTAAACCTGATGCAGTAATAGCTGTTTTAAAGTAATTAGTAATATCTATAGTTTGCCCCTTATTTGCACCTACTTGGAAATTACCTTTTACACCTGATTTAGCTAAAACTTGAAGTGTATTAAACTCTGTTCTTGTTCCAATTCCATCTATTTCTTGTTTTAGTTGAGCAACTTCTAATTCTAAATTAGCTCTATCAGCATCTGTATTAGTAGCATTTGCAGATTGAACAGCAAGCTCCCTCATTCTTGTAAGCATATTGTTTATTTCTTCCATAGCACCTTCAGCAGTTTTAACCATACTGATACCATCTTCAGCATTTTTAGAAGCCATATCAAGACCTCTAATTTGAGCTTTCATTTTAGAAGAAATAGCTAATCCTGCTGCATCATCAGCTGCAGAGTTAATTTTTTTACCACTAGATAATCTGTTATTAGCCTTTGTTTGTTTATTACCTACAATACCTAAATTTCTGTGAGCTGATAAAGCTAAAACATTAGTATTAATTACTGTATTACTTGCCATAATAAATTCCTCCTTGAATTAAATTAATAATCTTCCTTGATTATTAATTATAACTTTATAAAATTATAATATTTTAAAAGATGTATAATTGGCCAATTATTTATCTTTCTAAATAATATATCGTAAAAATTTTTAAATACTTAACCCCTATTTTAAAAATTTTTTATTTTTTACATATTTTTATTTTGTCGCATTTCTTCAAACCATTTTGCTGTTTTAGGGTCTAAATTATCAAAAAGCATATTATTTTTTATAGGTTTTATTTCTTCTATTGTTTTTCTCACTCTTTTAGCAGTAAATCTTACATCTTGTCTAAGTTCAGTAGCAGAAACTCTTATTGCACCAGCTCCCATTATAATAGTTTGCTCTAATCTATCAGAAGTAGCAACTTTAACATTATAATCTTTTACTAAATCTTTTGTTACACGCTCTATGTAATTATCTGCAGTTTCAGCTTCTTTAGTATAAACAACATAAGTTTTACCTATTTTTTCTATATTACCTCTATTACCTTTTACTAAATGTGCATCAAAAACTATAATAAGTTCAATGCCTTTAGCTCCTTGATAATTTGAAAGGATTGAAACAAGTTTATCTCTAGCGTTTTCTAAAGATTGTTCAAGCATTATTTTTTTTAAGTCTTCCCAAGCGTGTATAATGTTGTATCCATCTACAAGTAAATATTCCTTTTTCATAGACTTTACCTTATAAAAATTTTCGTTGTCTTACAACCTCATACATTAAAAGCCCTGCTGCAACAGAAGCATTTAAAGACTCTATATTTCCATACATAGGTATTTTAACAGAATAATCACAACTTTCTTTTACAAGTCTAGAAACTCCATCACCTTCATTACCTATTACAATACCTATTGCACCTTTTAAGTCTGCTTTAAAACATTCTGTGCCTTTCATATCAGCACAAGCTATCCAAAGACCTTGTTTTTTGAGTTTTTCTATTTCTTTAGAAATATTATTTACTCTAGCTACTGGTACATATTCTAAAGCCCCTGCTGACGTTTTACTAACTATAGCTGTTAAAGAAACTGCTCTTCTTTTAGGTATAATAACACCATGAGCACCTACTGCATCTGCCGTTCTTATTATTGCACCTAAATTATGTGGGTCTGTTATTTCATCTAAAATTATAACAAAAGGGTCTTCACCACGTTTTTTAGCATTTTCTAATATGTCTTCTACTTCACAATATTCATGAGCTGGACAAAGAGCAATTATACCTTGAGGATTATTTGTTCTTTTCATTTGTTCCATTCTCATTTTATCTACTTCTTGAACAATAATTCCACGCTCTAAAGCTTTAGCTACTATTACTTTTAAAGTACCTTCAACTTCACCTTTTTTAACAAAAATTTTATCTATTGTTTTATTATGATTTAGAGCCTCTAAAACACTATTTCTACCCTCTAATTGAAAACTATCTTCTTCAAAATCATCTTTTCTAGATGGTCTTTTTGTTATAGGTTTATTATTTTTATTTGTACTTTTATTTTTTCCTTTTGTATTTTTCTTTTTCATCTTTTACACTCCTATTTATTAATTATTTCCAAACATATTTTAAAAAGTTCATTTATTCTTTCTTGTTCACCTTTTAAATAAAGATATCCAAAAAGTGCTTCTAATCCTGTTGCATTTTTATAATCTATCATTGTTGAATTTTTAGCCCTTGTATTTGTATGAGCATTTCTACCTCTTTTGAGTATTGATTTTTCTTCTTCTGTAACTATTTCTAAAAGTTCTTTATACATTTTAGACTGACTTGTAGCATTTACTAACTTTTTAGAACTTTGGTGTAGTTTATTAGCTGGCATATTTGCTTGTTTTAAAATATATGTTCTTACACAAAGGTCAAATATACAATCACCCATATAAGCAAGTGCAAGTGGTGAGTATTGTCTTATATCCACTTTATTTTCTTCCATTACTCTATGCTCCATACTACACCTGCTGAAGTATCCCTTAAAATAATACCTTTTAATTTTAAACTATCTCTTATTTCATCAGCAAGTTTATAATCTTTATTCTTTTTAGCTTCTTGTCTTTTTGCTATAAGCTCTTCTATTTCTTTTTCATTTATAGTATTATTATTTTGCTCTGTTTCATATAAAATACCTAATACATTACAAAGACTTATTATTTCATTTAATAACATTTGTAAAAATTCTTTAGAAGAATTGTCATTAACTGTACTATTTATAAGTCTGACTATTTCAAAAATACAAGTAATAGCATTAGAAGTATTAAAATCGTTTTCCATTTCTTCTTCAAATGTATTTTTGTAGTTATTTATATTTTTAAATATATTAAGTTTTTTTTCTTCTTCTGTTATATTTTCTACTTTAGCATTATTAATAAGATGATTAAGATTATTTACACAATTTTTTACTCTATCTAAACTTTTTTTACTAGCTTCCATAGCCTCTCTACTAAAATTAATAGGTGCTCTATAATGTCCACATAAAATAAAAAACCTAATAACATCATAAGGTACTTCTTTTGCTATATCCCTAACAGTAAAAAAGTTTCCTTTTGATTTACTCATTTTCTCATTTTCAATATTTATAAAACCATTGTGTAACCAATATTTTGCAAATGTTTTATGGTTACAACATTCACTTTGCGCTATTTCATTTTCATGATGTGGGAAAATTAAATCTTCACCCCCTGCGTGTATATCAATTTCTTCACCTAAATATTTTTTAGCCATAACAGAACATTCTATATGCCAACCTGGACGTCCTTCTCCCCAAGGTGATTGCCAAGCTATTTCACCTTCTTTTTTAGGTTTCCATAATACAAAGTCTGTTTCATTTTTTTTAGCTTCATCTAATTTTATTCTTGAACCTATTTCAAGTTCATCTAATTTTTTACCTGATAGTTTACCATATTCTTTAAAAGAAACTGTATCAAAAAATACTGTTCCATCTACTTCATAAGCATTTTTTTGTTCAATTAAAGTTTGTATCATTTCTATTATTTCTTTTATTTCTTGGGTAACTCTAGGTGCATAAGTTGGCTCTTTTACATTTAATGCTTTAGCATCTTTTAAAGCCTCTTCTATATATCTATCAGCTATAACTTTAGCATCTACACCTTCATTATTAGCTCTATTTATAATTTTATCATCTACATCAGTAAAATTTTGAACATAATTTACATCATAACCTTTATATTCAAAATATCTTCTTATAGTATCAAAAACAACATAAGGTCTAGCATTACCTATATGTATAAAATCATATACAGTAGGTCCACAAACATACATTTTAACTTTGTTTTCTTCAAGTGGTATAAAATCTTCTTTCTGTCTAGTTAAAGTATTATATAATTTCATATATTCCTCCTATTTTATTTATATCTATTTTTTAACAACAAGACAAACAGCATTAGCACTTATACCTTCTAATGCTCCAGTAAATCCAAGTCCTTCTTCTGTTGTAGCCTTAACATTTACCTTGTCTTTATCTATATTAAGGCACATAGCTATATTTTCTTCCATTTTGTCAATATAAGGACGCATTTTAGGTGCTTGTGCAATAATTGTAGAATCTATATTTATTACTTCATAACTATCTTCATTTAAAATCTTATAAACTTTTTTAAGTAATTCTAAGCTACAAATATTTTTAAAATTGTTATCATTATCTGGAAATAATTTTCCTATATCACCTTTTTTAGTAGCTCCAAGTAAACTATCTATAATAGCATGAATAAGTACATCTGCATCAGAATGTCCTAATAAACCTTTTTCATAAGGTATTAAAACACCCCCTATTATAAGTTCTCTATTTTCAACAAGTTTATGCACATCATAACCATTACCTATTCTTATATTCATAATTACACCTCACTTTCAATTCTTATATAAATTATACATTAAATTAGTATAGTTTTCAATTAAAATATTGACTTAATAAAATATATATGCTATTTTTAACTTAATTATTTTGTAGC
>CALWDX010000048.1 GCA_944376805.1 uncultured Clostridia bacterium | reverse complement strand
GCTCCTGGTTCTATGGGACAAATTGAATTTGTAATTAAAAAAGATACTTCTAAAAAATAAGTCGATAATATAAAAGTAAAGGTAATATATACCTTTACTTTTTATATTATATTTTTAATATTATTTATTATTTATAAAATATTCTTTTAAAATATATTTTTTATTTTTAATATCAAATATTTCTATATAAGGAATATTATCTATATAAATCCAACGTTGAATAAAATTTGGGGTAACTTCAAATAATCTTTCATTTTCAAGTAAAGAGTAATTTTTAAATGAATTTGGAAATAATTCTTTATATATATTACAGAAATTAATATTTTCTTTAGGTTTACCAACTTCTTTACATTTCCCTTCTATTTGAATATTATCAATACAAAGGGAAATATGAGGATTTCCTTTTAATTGTTCATATTTTCTAAACAATTTATCTGTTTGAAAATATAATTTTTCTTCAAAATAAACAATACTCATCATTCTTGAAGTTACAATATTATTAAGTGAAGAAGATAATACCATTTTTTTACCTTTACCAAATTCACTCCAAAATTTTATATATTCTTTTTCAAAATTCATTTTCATTACCTATTTAACTTTTATTTATTCATCATAACCATTAGGATTATTTGTTTGCCATTTCCAAGTATCTGCACACATTTGTTCAAGATTTCTTTCTGCTTTCCAACCAAGTTCTTTTTCAGCTTTAGAAGGGTCTGCATAACACTCTGCAATATCTCCTGCTCTGCGTGGTTTAAATTCATATTTAATTTCCATATTAGTAGATTTTTCAAAAGCTTTTACCATATCTAAAACACTATAACCTACACCTGTACCTAAATTATAAATAAGTACACCTTTTTCAGTTTCAAGTTTTTTAAGAGCTTTAATATGCCCTACTGCAAGGTCTACAACATGTATATAATCTCTTACACCTGTACCATCTTTTGTTTCATAATCATTTCCAAAAATACCTAAACACTCTAGTTTACCAACTGCTACTTGTGAAATATAAGGCATTAAATTATTTGGTATACCTTTAGGGTCTTCACCTATAAGCCCACTTTCGTGTGCACCTATGGGATTAAAATATCTAAGTAATACTACATTAAAAGTAGGGTCAGCTACATTAAAATCTTTCAAAATTTGTTCCATCATAGCTTTAGTTTGTCCATAAGGATTAGTTATTTTACCTTTAGGACAATCTTCTGTAATAGGTACAAAAGCTGGTTCACCATAAACAGTAGCAGAAGAACTAAATACTATATTTTTAACATTAAATTCATTCATTACTTCACATAAAAATAATGTACCTGTTATATTATTATGATAATATTGTAAAGGTTTTTTAACAGATTCACCTACTGCTTTTAAAGCTGCAAAATGTATAACAGCATCTATATTTTCATTTTCAAATATTTTTCTAATCCCTTCTTTATTTAATAAGTCTTCTTCATAAAACTTAACTTTTTTACCTGCTATTTGTTCTACTCTATCTAAAGATTTTTTATTAGAATTACATAAGTTATCAACAACAACTACATCATAACCTTCATTTAAAAGCTCAACACAAGTATGACTCCCTATATAACCTGCTCCACCTGTAACTAAAATTGCCATATTTAAATCCTCCTTATTAATCATTTAAACTTAAAATAAACTTTTCAAAACCTTGTTGTCCTTTTTCAGTTCTTTTAAATACTCCTGCGTGTTCTAAAACAGTTGAAAAAGTTTTACCTATTTCCATTTTTAAAATATTATCTATATTTTCTTTTGTTATTTCATTGTAATCATTTATAAATGATTTTACCCAATGACTATGTTTTTTAATTTGTTCATTTTCATCAATACTTTTATTTTCAAGTATATATTGTTTTACAAGTTCCATTTCTGTTTTTAATCTAGGTGGTAAAATTGCAAGTCCCATAACTTCAATTAAACCTATATTTTCTTTTTTAATGTTATGTAATTCTTCGTGTGGGTGATATACACCTAAAGGATATTCTTCTGTTGTTATATTATTTCTTAAAACTATATCTAATTCAAATATATCTCCAACTTTTCTAGCTATAGGTGTTATTGTATTGTGTTGTTCATTGTTTGTATTTGAAAATATAAAGTTTTCTTCATCATTATAAATTCGCCATTTACTTAAAATTTTATCTGCTAATTCTATAAGTCTATTAGTATCTTTTGAAGAAACTCTTATAACAGACATAGGCCATTTAACTTTACCTACTTTTATATCTTCAAAACCATTAATTTTAAATTCTTTTTCAATAGGTGCTTTTTCCATAGCAAACTCATATCTACCACCTTGAAAATGATTGTGTGATAATATAGAACCTCCAGATACAGGTAAATCTGAATTAGAGCCTATAAAATAATGTGGAAAAAGTTTAATAAAATCTAATAGTCTTTTCAAAGTAGCTTTTTCTATTTTCATAGGTGTATGTTCATCACTAAATACTATACTATGTTCATTATAATAAACATATGGTGAATACTGTAAAAACCAATTTTCATCATTAAGTTTTATAGGTATTATTCTATGATTTTGTCTAGCTGGGTGATTTAATCTACCAGCATAACCTTCATTTTCTTTACATAATACACATTTAGGATAACTACTAGATTTTGCATCTTTTAAAAGTGCTATATCTTTAGGGTCTTTTTCTGGTTTAGATAAATTTATAGTAATATCTAAATTACCATATTCTGTTTCAACTTGCCATTTTATATCTTTTTCTATTCTATATCTTCTTATATAGTCAGTATCTTGGCTAAATTTATAATAATAATTTGTAGCATCTTCAGGGCTTTTTTCATATTCTTTAAAAAATTTATTTATTATATTACTAGGTCTATCTATTAAAGTAGACATTATTTTAGTATCAAATAAATCCCTTTCAGTTATTGTATTATTTATTATATTATTTTCACAAGCATAATCTAAAATAACTTTTAAAATATTTTCTAAATTTTCTTCTTTTTTATTTCCTTCTTGTAAATCTTCTATTTTTAAAATTTCTGCTATTTTATTTTTTGTAAATATAACATCTTCTTTTGTTATTAAATTATTATTAATAGCATATAAAATTAAACTTTCAATAGCATCAAAAATCTTCATAAATACACCTCTATTATTATATTTGTTTTGGAGCATCACCAATTTCAGCTACATAGAAATCAGCATCATAACCTATTTTTTCTTTATATTCTTTACCTACATTTTGTATAAAAATATCAACAAATTGTTCTTTTACTATACTAACTGTACAACCTCCAAAACCTGCACCAGTCATTCTTGAACCTATAACCCCCTCTTGTTTCCAACTTATTTCTACAAGAGTATCAAGTTCAACACCTGTAACTTCATAATCTTCTTTTAAAGATTTATGAGATAAATTTAAAAGTTTACCAAATTCTATAATATTATTTTGTTGTAAAAATTCATATGCTTTTTTAGTTCTATCATTTTCATATAGAACATGTTTAACTCTTTTTTGCCAAGTTTCATCTTTTATAACATCTTTTATATTTTCAAATTCTTCTGGTGTTAAATCTGCTAAAGTTTCTATTTCTGGCTTAACTTTTTTTATTTCTAATAAGCTATTTTCACATTCTTTTCTACGCTCATTATATTTAGAGTCTGCAAGTTCTCGCTTTTTATTTGTATTAGATATAACTATTTTCATATCATCTAATTTTACAGGAGCATATTTATAATCTAATGTATTAGTATTTAAAAATATTGCATTATCTTTTTTACCCATTGCTATAGCAAATTGATCCATAATACCACAATTTACACCTATAAATTTATTTTCTGCAAATTGACTTATTAATGAAGCCTCTACCATACTAATATTAATATTAAATAAATCTATTAATATTTTACTTATTAATATTTCTAAAGAGGCTGAAGAAGAAAGTCCTGAACCATTAGGTATTGTACCAAAACAAACAAAATCAAAACCTTTATCAATTTTATGTCCTTTTTGTTCAAAAGCCCAAATAACCGCTTTTATATAGTTAACCCAATTATGTTCACTTTGATATTTTAAATTTTCTATTTCTGTTTCTATAATACCTTTATCTTCAAAATTTAAAGAATAACATCTTATTTTATTATCTTCACGCTTTCTAACTACACCATAAGTACCTATTGTTAAGGCACAAGGTAATACACAACCTCCATTATAGTCTATATGTTCACCTATTAAATTAATTCTCCCTGGTGCAAAAAATTTTAGTATTGTACCAGTTTCGCCAAATTTTTCTTTAAAAACATTTAAAATTTTATCTAACACTTTAAATTCCTCCTCAAAAACTACTTTTATTGTTATTAATTTTATGATATACTAAAAATAATAATAAATAAATAACATAATAATATATAATTTATATCAAAATGCATATTTTATTATTATATTGATATAAATACACACATTTTGATATATTTATATTACTTTAGTGATTTTAAAGGAGTATATTATGGAAAATTTAATTTCCTCTATATTTAAGAATGACGTTTACATAGACTTAACATTATATCAATATGGTTGGCAAAAATGTAATTCTCTTGATTCTTGCGGACCTAGAAAAAAAAATCATTTTCTTTTTCATTATATTATTTCTGGAAAAGGACATTTTAAAACAAAAGATATAAATGGTACAAAGATTTATAATCTTGAAAAAAATATGGGATTTATGATTTATCCAGAACAAGTTACTTTTTATTCTGCTGATGAAAATGAACCTTGGGAATATGTTTGGTTAGAATTTGATGGAGTTAAAGTTAAAGAAATTTTAGATATAATAAATTTAACTAAAGATTATCCCATTTATATACCAAAATCTACAGAACTATCAAATAATATAATAAATGAAATGCTCTATATTGTTAAAAACTCTGCTCAATCTTCATTACATCTTATAGCACATTTATATTTATTTTTTGATTGTCTTATAAAAGGAACTAATTTAAAAAATGATGCTATTGGTGGAAAATTAAAAGATTTTTATATTAGAGAAGTTATAACATTTATTGAACAAAATTATCAAAATGATATAAAAGTAGAAGATATTGCTACTTGGTGCAATTTAAATAGAAGTTATCTTACTAAAATATTTAAAAAAGATAAAAATGTTAGTTTACAACAGTTTTTAATAAAATATCGTATGTCAAAAGCCTGTGAAAAATTAAAATTAACCTCTCTCTCTATAAAAAATATTTCTGAAAGTGTAGGATATGACAATCAATTAAATTTTTCAAGAGCTTTTAAAAATGAAATTGGTTTATCGCCTTCAGAGTATAGAAACAAAAATAAAATTTAATAAGGGGGGAATTATTATAAAAAAATTACTAAAATACTTATTAATATTTTTAACTTTATTTTTTATAATATTTATATTATATGTTAATAAATATTATAAAGCTGACAATACTGCTAAAGAAATACTAAACAATGAAAATATTACAATAGAAAATAATATTATAACTTTAACACCTAGAAACTCTAATAATACAGGTATAATTTTCTATCCTGGTGCTAAAGTTGAATATATATCCTATTTGCCACTATTAAATAGTTTAACAGAAAATGGTTATACTTGTATATTGCCTAAAATGCCTTTTAATTTAGCCTTTTTTAACTTTAATGTAGCAGATAAAATAATAAAAGAAAATACAAATATAGAAAATTGGTATATAGGAGGACATTCTTTAGGTGGTGCTATGGCAAGTAGTTATGCTTCTAAAAATTTAGATAAAATAAATGGTGTTATTTTATTAGGTGCTTATGTTTATGGTAATATACCTTTAGAAAAAACATTAGTTTTATATGGTTCAAATGATTTAATTTTAAATAAAAATAAATTAAAAAATACAGAAAATGAAATAGTTATAAAAGGTGGTAATCATTCAATGTTTGGTAATTATGGACACCAAAAAGGCGATGGTATAGGTGAAATAACTAATAAAGAACAACAAAAAATAACTATTGAATTTATAAATAATTTTATAAAAAATAGAGAGTAAATTTTACTCTCTATTTTCTAAATTATCAAGTACATTATCAACTTTTTTATTCATTATATTTTGAGTTACTTCTAATCCTTTTATTAACCATTTAGGAACTAAATAACCTTTATCTAGTTCTATCATATTTTCTAAAATACTTCTAAATTCATTTATTATACAATGAGCAAGTAAAAACCAACCAATAGCTAACATTAATGATAAATTTATATTTATAACTTGTCCTATTTTTTTAAAGGCTATACCAAGTCCAAAACCCATAGCTATTAAACACCAAATGAAAAACTTTTTAATAAATCCTTTCATAGCTCTTCTTGAGCTTTCTTTTTTTAAATATTTAGCTTTCATTATACCTGTTGTATAATCAATAATATTTAAAATTATAAGAAATAAAAATAAAAACCAAAAATCACCTAAAATAGCAGAAAATATACCTGTAATTATAGATATTATATAATTTATTTTACTTTGGAATATACTCAATAAATCACCTACCTTTTATAAATTTTAACTTACTAATAATTGATTTTTTAAGTTGAAAGTATATTTTTTGTAAAGTTTCATTATACCCTACTTCATAACCTAATAAATTAGATAATTCTCTAGCATTCATAAAGTTAAATCCCTTTATATTTACAGATTTTATTGTATGTTCTTTATTATTAATTATAACTTTTATGTTTTCTACAATATCTTCAAAAATTGTAATTCTAGTATTATTGTCATATAAAATATTTTTGTTTAATAAATCTGCCAAATCTCTAACTTTAATATAATTTTCTCCATTTTCATTAATAACATTAAAAGATTTAATTTTATTATTATAACTATAATTTCTATTTACAAACATATAACTTTTCTCCTCATTTTTTACCCAAGTTTTTTTAAAATTTTCAAAAACTCCATATTTTTTTACAAGTGTATTAGTATTACCATATTTAGTTAATTCAAAATGTGGTTTATCAGGTGTACCTTTCCAATCACCACCCCACTCTAAACCAAATTTTTTACCTACTTGTCCTACTTTTTTGAACCAACCATCATTATCATTATAAGCACCTTTACCATCATTTCTACAAATATCAAAAGCCATTCCCCAATTATGATTGCTATATGGATATTTTACCCAAGTTACAATATTTCCAGCTTCTGTTCTTCCTTGTGCATATAGTTTGTCTTGTTCTTCTTTAGTTCTTAATGTATCTGTAACTTTTACTATTAGTCCTTGATTTTTACATTCTTCTAAAAATTTAGGTATTATAGCTTGTACTTCTGGATGTAATAATTTTATATCTCTACTCATATATTACACCTCTTTCTTAATCTGTTATACCTTTTGTTACAGGATTAATAATATTATTCCATAATGATATAAGTGCAAGGCCTAAAACATATGGATTTTTTAAAGCATCTAGTACAATATTAAAAATACTATCCCAAGTAGTAAAATCTTTAGCACTCATACCATAATAAGCAAGTATAGGCATAACTATTGCAAGTATTGTATTTACCCAAAATATAGGATTTTTAAATCTTTCTTTCCAATTAAAATAATTCATAATTCTCTCCTTTAAAAATTAATAATATAAGTAAAATTACTTATATATCTTTATATTACAACATTTATTAAATTTGAAATGAAAATTTTGTGTAAAAAAATTACCCCCTATAAGTATAGGGGGTAATTTTTTTATTCCCATTCAATAGTTGCAGGTGGTTTACTAGTTATATCATAAACTACTCTATTAACATTAGGAACTTCATTTACCATTCTAACACTAATTTTTTCTAAAACATCATAAGGAATTCTAGCCCAATCAGCACTCATTGCATCAAGGCTTGTAACACCTCTTAAAGCAATAGTATAGCTATAAGTTCTTTCATCACCCATAACACCAACACTTCTAAGACCAGTTAAAACAGTAAAATATTGCCAAATTTCTCTATCAAGACCAGCTTTTGCAATTTCATCTCTAAATACAAAATCAGTTTGTCTAAGAATATCAAGTTTTTCTTTAGTAATATCACCTATAATTCTTATTGCAAGTCCAGGTCCTGGGAATGGTTGTCTATGTACTAAAAAGTCTGGTATACCTAAAGCAGTACCAACAGCTCTAACCTCATCTTTAAATAAGTCTCTTAAAGGTTCAATAATTTCTTTAAAATCTACAACATCTGGAAGCCCACCAACATTATGATGACTTTTTATAACAGCTGAATTTTTAGTACCACTTTCAATAACATCAGGGTAAATAGTACCTTGTACTAAAAAGTCAACAGAACCTATTTTTTTAGCTTCTTCTTCAAATACACGAATAAATTCTTCACCTATAATTTTTCTTTTAGTTTCAGGGTCAGAAATACCAGCAAGTTTACCTAAAAATCTATCTTCAGCATTAACACGAATAAGGTTCATATCAAACTGTTCTTTGAAAACAGACATAACCTCATCACCTTCATTAAGACGCATAAGACCATGGTCAACAAAAACACAAGTTAAATTTTTACCAATAGCTTTATGAACTAAAACAGCAGCAACAGAAGAATCTACACCACCAGATAAAGCACATAAAACTTTTTTATCACCGATTTTTTCTTTTAAAGCTTGTACCATTTCATTAGCAATATCAGTCATTACCCAATCACCAGAACATTTACAAACATTATATAAGAAATTTTTAATTATATCATTACCAAATTCAGTATGCACAACTTCTGGGTGAAATTGTACGCCATAAAGATTTTTTTCTTTATTATATATACTAGCAGTAGGACAAGTTTCAGTAGTACCAATAACTTCAAAATTAGGTGGTACTTCTGTAATATAATAAGTATGACTCATCCAACAAATACTCTCTTTATTTACATTTTCAAATAAAGGATTTGTATTGTCAACAGTTAATTCAGCTTTACCATATTCTTTTTTATCAGCTTTACCAACTTGTCCACCATTTAAGTAACCCATAAGTTGACAGCCGTAGCATATACCAAACACTGGTATACCAAGTTCAAAAATTTCTTTATCAACAACAGGTGCATCTTCTTCAGTTACAACACTAGGACCACCTGTAAATATAATACCTTTAGGGTTTTTATCCTTAATTTCTTCAAGTGGAGTATCATAAGATAATACTTCACAATAAACATTTAAATCCCTAACTCTTCTTGCAATAAGTTGATTATATTGCCCACCAAAGTCTAAAACTATAATAAGTTCATGCTTCATAAAACAATTTCCTCCAAAATTCTTTTTCTTAATGTAAATTAATATATTTTTAGATAACTATATCTAAAAATTTTATTTATCTTCTGTGTTTTCTTCTACATTTTCTTCATTATCACCTTTTTTAAAAAATGAATTTAAATTAAATTTAGAAACAACACCAGGAACCATATCAATAAGTTTGTTTACACTATTTTGATTTTTTACATCTACAAGTTGTACAGACCCATTTTGAACAACAAGCATAGCAGAAGGAGTTATTTTTGCTCCTAAGCCACCACCAGAATTTTCATTATTTTTTTCTTTTCTTTCATAAGAACCTGCTCCAACACCTACAGATATATCAACCAAAGGTACTATTATTACTTCACCTATATTAATAGGTTCTCCAACAACAGTTTTTGAAGAGATAAACCCTTCCATTTTACTAAATAAAACTTCTAAACTACTATTAAGATTAGACATAATCATTCTCCTTTACTAAAAATTATTTTTCTTATTGGTTTTTTACTTATAAATAAAATTATAGGTAATAATATTTTAAATAATGAAGTTTTACATTTTATTTCAATATTAGCCAAAAACAATTGATTTTCAAAATCTGGCAGGATTTTTATGTCATTAATAAATCTTTTAGGTAAAAAAGGTATTATAGCACTTATTATACCACAAACATTACCAGTTTTAAAGGGTTCATCTAACCCATAGTCAATATTTATTTTTATTTTTCTAAATTTTATTGCTTTTAAAAGTCTTTTTAATAACAATAAAGATAATTTTAATATTTCTTTTTTATCTGGATATTGTACAATAAATTTAATTTGATTTATAATATTATTAACTTTTATTTTAAAATAATAAATTTTTGACTTAAATTTTTCAAATTTATTTTCTTTGTTACTTTCTTTTATTTTATTATTATCTTCTAAATTAATATTTTCTTCTTCATTATTTATATTTTCTTCTAATTGTTGATTATTTTTTAGTTCAATATCTTCATCTAAATTTTTATCTTTTTGTTTTTTCTTTTTTGTTTTTTCTTTTTTTGATATATCTTTATTCTTCTTAAATTTATCAATATTTATACCTAAAATTTTTATAGTATTCAAATTATTTTCACTATTTAAAGTATAAGAAAATAATCCAAATAAATATGTTAATTTTACAAAATATGATATTTTTTCTTTATTATTAAAAGATAATTTAAGATTTATACCACAAAAAATAATTATACAAATAATAACTAATAATAAAGCTAAAATTATACCTATTATTTTTAATAAGCCTATTAAAATACTCATATTATCACCAGTAACTTTACTTATTTTTTAAAAATTTTTCTTTTATATGATTTATGTCTTTTATGTTGTCTTGAAAAATACTTTTTATTAATATAAATGCTTGTTTTTTACTATAAGACATACCAACAACTATATAATCTTTATCTTTATATATATCTTTAAATGCTTCATTTATAGAAAATATTTCAAATATATAATTTATATTTTTTGATACACATATTAAATATAAATTAAAAACTTTAATATTATTTTCTAGTTGTTGTATAATTTCATTTTCATTAGTTATTTTTTCATCTAAATATAATTTTCTATAAAATTTTAAATTCATTACAACTCCTAATTTAAAAGGTTTGGTTCTTCTTGTTCATCTGTTTTATTTCTAGTCATAAGTGTAATAACTGCATCTCTAGTATTTTTATTATTATATAAAACTTCATTTATTTCTCTAGTTATAGGCATATCAATATTATATTTTATAGATAAATCATAGGCGGCTTTTGCAGTATTAACGCCTTCTACAACCATTTTAACTTCTTCTAAAGTTTCTTGTAAAGATTTACCTTGTCCAAGAAGAATACCAGCTCGTCTATTTCTACTATGCATACTTGTACAAGTAACAATTAAATCACCTATGCCAGTAAGACCTGAAAAAGTTTCTTTTTTAGCACCCATAGCCATACCAAGCCTTGCAATTTCAGTCATACCCCTAGTCATAAGAGCAGCTTTTGTGTTATCACCAAAACCACAACCATCAGAAGCACCAGCAGCTAAAGCTATAAGATTTTTTAAAGCTCCTCCAAGTTCCACTCCTATTATATCCATATTTGTATATACTCTAAACGTAACACTCATAAAAACATCTTGAACTTTTTTTGCAACATCTAAATCATAAGCAGATGCAACACAAGCAGTAGCCATATCTTTTCCAACTTCTTCTGCGTGGCTAGGACCAGATAAAACAGCAACCTTACTATTAGGTATTACCTCTTGTATAACTTGTGATAATCTAAGTAATGTACCTTGTTCTAAACCTTTAGCAACATTTACAATAATTCTACCATCATTAAAAATATTTTTAAATCTTTCACATATTTCCCTAACAGCTTTAGAAGGTACAGCTAAAACTATTATTTCTTTATCTTTCATATCTTCATCATTATTTGTAGCTTTAAGACTTTCAGGTAACATAACACCTGGTAAAAATCTTTTATTTTCTCTATCATTGTTAAAATCTTCTACTTCCTTTTTATCAAAGCCCCAAATAGTAACATTATGACCATTTTTATCAAGCAAATAAGCAAGAGCAGTACCCCAGCTACCAGCACCAACAACACCTATTTTCATAAAAAAGCCTCCTTTCAAACTATATACCAAAATGTATAATATAATATATCATATTTTAACTTTGAAGCAAAATCTTTAAGTTTATCAAACATATAAATAATATCTTTTTTATATTTTTTTTACAAGATTTTTTATTATGTAAAATATTATATTTTTATTTACTAATTATTTTAGTATTACAACATATGCCTTATATATATATTTCTTGCATATAAAATATATCTTCAAGTGGTTCAAATATACAATATATTTTATTAAATATATTATTTATTTTTTCACTATTTTTTAAAACTGTTATACCATAATAATTTAGTCCAAAATCAGATTTAACTTGTATTTCTTCTGGTATATCATTAGGTATAAGCTTTAAAAAATCCCCAAAAAATGTTATAAAGTCATCATTAATATGTACTTTATCAATAAGATTTATACCATTAAATCCATTTTTTTCAATTTGCCTATTTATATCTAAAATACTACTATAAATATTTAAACTTTTTAATATTTCTGTATTTTCTAGTTCAACTAAATAAAAATCATGTATAAGCATTAATTTTTCTTAAAAGAAAATTTTCTTTCTTCTCCTTTAATAAGTCTTTTTATATTTTCTCTATGTTGATAATAACATAAAATCATAACTATTGCCATAATCATTATTTCTTCAACGGGCATTTTTACAACTATCATAAGAACAAAGAAAAGACCTGTAATAACTAAAGATGCTAATGATATATATTTAGAAGTATAAGCCACTATAAAACCTACAACATAAGTAACTATTGCAATAGTAGGATTTACAAAAAGTAAAAATCCTAAAGTAGTAGCTACCCCCTTGCCTCCTCTAAATTTTAAATAGAAAGGGAAATCGTGTCCTATAATAGCACCAAAACCAGCATAAACACCATATAAAACAGAACCACCATTTAAAAATAAACTACCACCAAAAATAAAATTACAAAGATTAAATGCAATAAGTCCTTTTAAAATATCAAAAACAAATACAAATACACCTGCTTTTGCTCCAAGAACTCTAGTAACATTAGTCATACCAGCATTACCACTGCCGTGTTCTCTAATATCTATTTTACCTACAAGCTTACCAACTATAAAAGCCGATTGTATACACCCTATAAAGTAACCTATAATAAAACTAAATAATCTTTCCATTTTTATTAGTTCCTTTCAGTTTTATTTCTTGCTATAAAGTGTATAGGTGTTCCACTAAAGCCAAAAGCCTCTCTCAATTGATTTTCTATATATCTTTTATAAGAAAAATGTAAAAGTTCTGTATCATTTACAAAAAGTATAAATGTAGGTGGTTTGACAGAAACTTGTGTTATATAATAAATTTTTAAAGGTCTACCTTTTTCTGCTGGTGGTTGATTAAGTGCCATAGCCTCAATTAAAACATCATTTAACATACCAGTAGAAATGCGTCTTGCACTATTTTCACTACAATATTTTATTGTTTCAAAAAGTTTGTGTACTCTTTGTCCTGTTAAAGCAGAAATAAACATTTTAGGAGCATAAGACATATATTTAAACTCTTTATCTATTTCTTTAATAAAGTTATTCATTGTTTTATTATCTTTTTCTATTAAATCCCACTTATTAACTACAATTATAGTAGGTTTACCTGCTTCGTGTGCAATCCCTGCTATTTTAGTATCTTGGTCTGTAATACCTTCTGTTGCATTTATCATAAGAACACATACATCTGCTCTTTCAACTGCTGCTACTGCTCTTATTATACTATATTTTTCAATACTTTCTTTAATTTTACTTTGTCTACGCATACCAGCAGTATCTATAAATACATATTTTTGTCCATCTTTTTCATAAGGTGTGTCTATTGCATCTCTAGTAGTTCCTGCAATATCACTTACTATAACTCTTTCTTCTCCTAAAATTTTATTTACTAAAGAAGATTTACCTACATTAGGCTTACCTATAATAGCAACTTTTATAGTTTCATCATCTTCTTCGTCTTCTAAATCTTTAGGGAAATTTTTAACAACTTCATCTAAAAGGTCACCAAGTCCTATTGCTTGTCCTGCTGATACACCAAAAGGTTCACCTATACCAAGTTGATAAAATTCATAAATGTCCATACCATATTTTCTTAAATCGTCCATTTTGTTAACTGCTAAAACAACTGGCTTATTAGCTTTTCTTAAAATATTAGCTACTTGCATATCTGCATCTGTTACACCAGTTTTAACATCTACAACAAAAAGTATTACATCTGCCGTTTCTATTGCAATTTGAGCTTGTGTATACATTTGTTTTAAAATAATATCATCACTTTCAGGTTCAAGCCCACCTGTATCTATTAATGTAAATTTATGATTAAGCCATTCAGCCTCTGCATAAATTCTATCCCTTGTTACACCTGGTGTATCTTCTACAATAGAAATTCGCTCTTCTGCTATTCTGTTAAACAACGTAGACTTACCTACATTAGGTCTACCAACTACTGCAACTATTGGTTTTGCCATTTTTTTATCCTCCTATAAATTGTTTTATAAATTTTGCACCATTATCATTAGATAAACAAACTTTTACATTTAATTGTTTTTCTATATCTTCTATATATAAATCATCTAATAATACAGTTTCATTTGCTCTAACACAATTTTCTGGTAAAAATAACATATTCCCAAGTTCTTTGTCTTTTAATTGGTTAATTATATCCCCACCAGTTAAAAGTCCTGATACTGTTATTGTTTCACCAAAAAAGTAATTTGTTATTTCATATACATTTATTTTAGTGTTTGTAAATTTTTCACATATTTTATCACATAATTTTTTAATAAATGGATAAGCTAGTTTTGCTGTTGCTACTGAATAGTTTCGCTCTATATTATCCCCTTCTATTGTGTCAAAATATTCAAAAAATTCTTCTTCCATTAATGTAAGCATACCAACACCATTTTCTAATTGTGGGTATCCTTCATAATAATCACTATTAGGAAGTGGAATTTTTGCTTTTAAATAAAATTCATCTGATAAAAATACAAATTTTGTACCATATTCATTTTGTAATTTTTGTTGCCATTTTCCCACTTGCTTTATAATATTTATGCTATCTTCTTTTGTAAAGCTTTCTATTTGTGGCAAATTATCCCTATATTTTGTAACACCTAATGGAACAATAGCCATACTACAACCTAAATGTAAATATTTGCTTAAATCTTCTATACTTTTATCTAAAATATGTTTATCATTTATATCTTTACATAATACTATTTGAAAATTCATTTTTATATTAGCATTTGCCAACTTTTCTATTTGTTCCATTATTTTAACAGAATTAGGATTTTTAAGCATAAATTTTCTAACTTCTATATCTGTTGCGTGTACAGATATATTTATTGGTGAAAGATGGTAAAAAATAATCCTATCTAAATCTTCATCTTTCATATTAGTAAGTGTTATATAATTACCTTGTAAAAATGATAGCCTAGAATCATCATCTTTAAAATATATAGTTTTTCTCATACCTTTAGGATTTTGGTCTATAAAACAAAAAATACATTTATTAGAACAACTTTTAGCTTTATCCATAAGCCCACTTTCAAAAACTATACCTAAATCTTCAAATTCATCTTTTTCAATTTCAAGTTCCCATTCTTCGCCATTCGGTTTTTTTATAACAACTTCTATATATTCATCTTGTATAAAATATCTATAATCTAAAACATCTTTTACTTCACTATCATTTATACTAATAAGTATATCACCTGGCTCAATACCCATTTCTTCTGCTATGCTGTCTTCTTCAACTTTTATTATAATATTTTGATTTTTTATATTTTTTTCAATTTCTCTTTCGTTCAAATATTTCACCTACCTATTAAACTAAACTAATAATCCCAGCAAGACTGCCTCTTTCATTTCCCATAACTCTATGAGAGAAAAACATATTACTATTACACATAGTGCAAAGTCCACTAACTTCAATATTATTTTCTAAAACACCACTATTTATTATAGTTTGTTTAATAATTCCTTGCAAGTCTATTTTATATTTATCTTTAACACTATCATTAAAAATGTAGTTTTCTGAAAATGGTAAATCTTTTTTAAATTCTTCTACTACTTCTCCACCAACTTGAAAACAACATTTTTCTATTGAAGGGCCTATGCCAACTATTAAATCTTTAGGGTTTGAGTTATATTCTTTAGTCATTTCTTTTATAGTTTTAGCTCCTATTTCTTTAACTGTTCCACGCCAACCACTATGTGCCATACCTATTGCTTTATTTATAGGGTCTACAATAAATATAGAAACACAATCAGCATAAAATGTTACTAATACTATATCTTTTTCATTAGTAATAAGTGCATCATAGCCTTTTATATCACTTTCTTTTAAAAGTCCTTTTCCTATATCTTTTTTTATAACTTTATAAATTTTATCTTGGTGTATTTGATTAGAAAAAACTACATTTTTATAGTCTACACCTATACTGTTACATAATATTTCATAGTTTTTTATAACATTCTCTTTTTTATCTTCCCTAAATGCAAGGTTCATACTTTCATAACAACCAGTAGACACACCACCAAATTTAGTAGAAAAACAATGTTTAACTATATTAGTTTTTTCTATATTTTCAAATGTATAATATTTTAAATTACCTTGTTCATTTAATTTCATAAAAACACCTCACTAAAAAGCATTTTCTATATGTATAATATTATTACCTAAAATTTCTATTATCTGAACCTCCCACGACTAAAATCGCGGGGTTCCTGTTTCATAGAATTTAGCATATTTTAAATATGTCTTACTAATTCTCCACAGGCTATCCCCGTAGTTCCTACGGTTCTTACATATATTATTTATACTAATTTTAGTCCTTCTTTTAATATATTTATACTTGCATTTATATCTCTATTGTGATGTGTATTACAACAAGGACAAATCCATTCCCTTATATTTAGATTTTTTACTTCCTTATTTTTATAACCACATTTACTACATAATTGAGAACTTGCAAAAAATTTATCTACTTTTATAACTTTTCTTACATACCAATTAGCTTTATATTCTAACATTCTTATAAATTCTGTCCACGATACATCTGCAATAGCTTTAGCTAATTTATGATTTTTCATCATATTTTTAACTTGTAAATTTTCTAGGCAAATTATATCATTTTCTCTAATTAGTTTAGTAGATAATTTTTGTAAAAAATCCTTTCTTTGATTAGCTATATATTCTTGAAGTTTTGCTACTTTTAACCTTGCTTTGCTCCTATTTGAATTATCTCTGTACAACATAATGATACATAATATTTGCCACTTGGTTCTTTTGATATTGTAGCATTAAGTATCCTACCTTTAGGTATTTGTTTATCTTTTATTTTGACCATACCTAACTTAGGTAATTTTATATATTTATCACAATATTGTATATTTCCATTTGTAAAATTAGTTCTATATGAAAATCTATTACTTTTTTTACATTTAAATTTAGGAAACCATGTCTTTTCTTTAAAGAATTTTTTATATGCATTTTCTAAATCTTTTAATGAGTTTTGTAGTGCAAATTTATCTGGTTCTTTAAGCCATTTGAACTCTTTTTTTAAATTAGTTAAATCAGAACTACAT
>CALWDX010000047.1 GCA_944376805.1 uncultured Clostridia bacterium | reverse complement strand
TATTAGAAGAAATAGCATAATCAAATCTATTAATTTGTGCACCAATTTGAACTCTAGCAGATGAAACAGCACTAATTGCATTATCAATAGCATCTAAATCTATTTGTCCACCAGTAACATTAAAGTTAGTTAAGCCAAGAGCGTCAGTAGTAGCAGAACCAATAGAAATTGTAGTACCAGAACCATCTGGATTCATAGCTACATTTTTATCAGTAAAACTGCCATCTAAAAGATTTTGTCCATTAAATTGAGCACCATTAGCCATATCATTAATTCCAGCTAATGTTTGATTTATTTCTTCTTGAATTAATTGTTTATCACTATCAGTTAATAAACCATTAGATGCTTGTAAACTAAGTTCTCTAACTCTTTGTAAACTATCCCCAATACTACCTAAAGCACCATCAGCTGTATTTAATGCATTTTGCATATCATAAGTATTGTTAACACCTTTACCAATACCAGCAATAAGTGCTTCCATTTTCTTAGCAATAGCAAGACCAGCAGCATCATCAGCAGCACTATTTATTCTTTTACCAGAAGATAAACGCTCATTATTTTTTTCTTGTTTTTTTCCTGTCTTATTTAAATTTGAAGTATAAGAATTAACTTTTAAATTTTGATTTGATATTTTCATAATAAGACCTCCTTTATAATAATTATCGGTCTTTTTTATATATTTTTCAATATCCATATTATACAAATATTATAGGAAAAATATAGTTTTGTTATATAAATAGTAACAAATATAAAATAATTGAATTTTAAATATTTATATGCTATAATCTATTAAGTGTGAACAGGTTTAATAGTTAATGTAATAGGAGGTTAAATATATGTTTGTAGATAGAGTAAAAATTCATATAAAAGCTGGTAATGGTGGAAATGGTTGTGTATCTTTTTATAGAGCAAAGTATGTAACAAATGGAGGTCCAGATGGTGGAGATGGTGGAAAAGGTGGAAATGTTGTTTTCATAGCAGATGAAGGTATTAATACTTTAATGGATTTTAGATATAAAAAACTATTTAAAGCAGAAAATGGTGTTGATGGTGGAAAAAGAAATTGTACAGGTGCTAATGGTAAAGATGTTGTTATCAAAGTACCAGTTGGAACAATAATAAGAGAAGCTGAAACAGGTAAAATAATGGCTGATATGGTAACACCTTTTGAAGAAAAAATACTTATAAAAGGTGGAAAAGGTGGAAAGGGAAATCAACATTTTGCTACACCAACAAGACAAGCTCCAAGGTATGCTGAAAGAGGAAGAACAGCAAAAGAGTATGATGTAATATTAGAACTTAAACTTATTGCAGATGTAGGTCTTATAGGATTTCCTAATGTTGGTAAATCTACACTTTTATCAATGGTAACAAATGCAAATCCTAAAATAGCCAATTATCATTTTACAACATTATCACCAAATTTAGGAGTTGTAAGAAGTAAATGGGGTGATGATTTTGTAATGGCAGATATACCAGGACTTATAGAAGGAGCTAGTGAGGGTATAGGACTTGGACATGAATTTTTAAGACATGTTGAAAGAACAAAAGTATTTATACATGTTGTAGATGCAGCAGGTTTAGAGGGTATATGTCCACTTGAAAATATAGAAAAAATTAATGATGAACTTAAAAAATATAATGAAAATCTTTTAGATAGACCTATAGTAATAGCTTGTAATAAAATGGATATACCAGAAGCACAAGAAAACTTTGAAAAAATAAAAGCTACTTATGAACCAAGAGGAATAAAAGTATTTCCTATATCAGCTGCTACAAATAGTGGTTTAGATGAGCTTTTATCAGCAGTAGCAGATATATTAAAAGATTATCCAGAAGATATTATATTTGAAGAAGATTTTGTGCCTTATGTAGAATTAAATATGGATAATGAACCATTTACAATAGATGTAATAGATGACGGTTATTATGCAGTAGAAGGAGTTGGTGTAGAAAAGATGATAGGATACACTAATATTGATACTGAAAAAGGTTTTGCATTTTTCCAAAAATATCTTAGAGATAAAGGTATTATTGATGCTTTAGAAGAAAAAGGTATTCAAGAAGGGGATACTGTAAGAATATATGATTTAGAATTTGATTATTATAAATAATATTTATTATAGAAAGGAAAAAATTATGTTAAATAGTAAGCAAAGAGCATATTTAAGAAGTTTAGCTAATAAAATAGACCCTATTTTTCAAATAGGTAAAGGTGGAGCAAGTCCAGAACTTACACAAGCAATAGATGAAGCCTTAGAAAATAGAGAACTTGTAAAATGTAATGTTCTTAACAATTGTATGGAAGATATAAAATATATAGCATCAGCTATTAGTGAAAGAACAAAATCAGAGGTTGTGCAAATAATAGGTAAAAAAATAGTTATATATAGACAATCAAAAGAAAAACCAACTATAGAATTGCCAAAAAAATAAAAAAGAAATATAATAAAATAAAACATTCATTTTTTAGAATTTTCTGAAAAATAAAGATTGTGTTAAGTTTGAATAAAATTAATACTATATAAGAGACAAGCTATATTCTATTATATAGTATTAATTTTACATAAATTACTATTTTTATTATAATAGCAATTTTATTTGAAAAAATTGCAAATATTAAAAATTTTATATACTTATAATAAAAAAATATATAAATAATATTAATTAATATATACAAGATACATTTAATATTAATATAAAAAACTATATATTGTAATAAATAATAATAAAAATACATTTTATCATATAAAAATAGTGAAAATGTTAATTAAAACTTAGTGGAAAAATTATAGTTTTAATTGACATTTTTTTGTTTTGCTTATATAATCTACTTCATATTAAAAATAAAAAATAGAAAAGTGAATTTCTAAAGTTAAAAATTAAAATGTATATATATTAATTTTATTGTATATATATAATTATTAAATATTTGCTTAGGTGAGGAGGAATTGCAAATGAAATTTAAAAAGTTTTTAGCAATGGCACTTATAAGTACAATGACTATGTCATTAGTAGCTTGTGGAGGTTCTGGAAGTGAAAATGGAAGTACAAGTGCTAATGAGCAAGGTCAAACAGAATCAAAATCAGAATTTGATACAATGGTAGTAGGTTTAAATGAACTTAATGGTATTTTTAATCCATTATTTTATACAACAGCTTTTGATAATTATGCTATGGGACCTGTTTTTTCATCTGTTTGTATTTTAGATGATGATAATAATCTTATAGATGATGCAGGTAATATATCATATAAAGAAATTAAAGATGATGCAGGTAATACTACTCAAGTAGAATATACAGTAAAATTAAAAGATAGAATGACATTTTCAGATGGAAAACCTGTTACAATAGATGATTATATTTTTGGTTTATACGTTCAATTAGACCCAAATTATGATGGTATGAGTACACTTAGTACATTAAATATACAAGGATTAAAAGAATATAGAGAAGGTGGAGAAGCTGTTAAAGAAGTATCAGGTATTAAAAAAGTGGACGATTTAACAGCTACTATAACTATAGATGGAGTTAGTATAGTTGCTGATAGACAGTTAGGACTTCAAACAATTTTACCTAAACACTATTATGGTGTAGGTGATGATGGTACAGAGTTTAAAAAAGGAGATATGACAGTACCAAAATCTAGAAATTCTGCACCAATGGGTAATGGACCATATATATTTAAAAACTATGAAAATAATATAGTTACTTTAGAAGCTAATCCAAATTATTTTAAAGGAGCACCAAAAACTCCAAATTTAAAATTCCAAGTTGTAGCAGAAGCTAATAAAGTTGACGTTGTAGCTAAAGGGGAAATGGATATATCAGACCCAGCAGCAGATAAAGAAACAATGGTAAGACTTGATGCTGAAGGTATTGAATATAATTTAACAGATAATAATGGTTATGGTTATATTGGTATTGATGCTAATCGTATAAAAGATAAAAATGTAAGAAAAGGTTTAATGCACCTTATGAATAGAGAGCCAGCTGTAAAATCTTATTTTGGTGATTTAGCAGATGTTTTAGAAAGACCTATGACTAGCACTTTGGCAGAATATCCACAAGATGTAGGAGCTTATTATCCATATGATAAAGCAAAAGCATTAGAATACTTTACAGCAGCAGGATATAAAAAAGATGCAAATGGTAAACTTGTAGATGCAAATGGAAATCAACTTAAAGTTGAAGTTGGTGTAGGTGATTTAAAATCTCATCCTACTGCAGGTATTTTTTCACAAATGAAAATAGATATGGAAGAAATGGGAGCAGAGCTTATAGTATCAGATTTACAATTTAATGTACTTTCAGATAGAATGAATAGTGGAGATTTAGATATGTTTGCTCTTGCTTGGAGCAATGCTAATGATTGTGATTTAACACAAATATTCCATAGTTCTTCAGCAGATGGTGCAGGTTCTAACAGATATAACTTAAAAGACCCAGAAGTAGATAAACTTATTGAAGAAGTAGCTACTACTTTAGATTTAGAAAAAAGAAAAGAACTTGTAGCACAAGAACTTGATTTAATAATGGATAATGCAGTAGTAATGCCTGTTTATCAAAGAAAAAATCTTAATATATTTAGTCAAAACTTAAAAATAGATACAGTTTATAGAACAGAGTCTCCATATCATACATATAGAGATGAATATCATGGTATAGAAATGAAATAGTTTTTTTATAAGCCTTATTGTAAAATAAGGCTTATTCATTAAATATAATAATTTAGAAGGAGGTTTTTATGAAATTTAAAAAGATAGTTTCTATTTTACTTACAGGAGTTATGGCAATGTCATTAATAGCTTGTTCAAGTGGAAATAAATCTACAATAACTCAAAATAGTAGTGTGAAAAGTGAAAGTAAATCACAATTTGACACTATAGTTATAGCTTTAAGTGAAGTTAATGGCATATTTAGCCCTATTTTCTCAACAACACACTATGACCAATTTGTATCATATCCTGTATTTTCTTTAGTGTCACAATTAAGTGATGATAATGTACTTATAGATGATGCAGGTAATATATCATATAAAGAAATTAAAGATGATACAAATAATATTAGTCAAGTAGAATATACAGTAAAATTAAAAGAAGGTATTACATTTTCAGATGGAAAACCTCTTACAATAGATGATTATATTTTTACATTATATTTATTATTAGACCCAGCTTATGATGGTACAAATACACTTAGTTCTTTAAATATACAAGGTTTAAAAGAATATAGAGAAGGTGGAGAGGCTGTCACAGAAATATCAGGTATTAAAAAAGTAGATGATTTAACAGCTTCAATACTTACAAATGGTGTAAATATTTCAGGTGACAGATTACTTGCAAATATAGCAATTTTACCTAAACATTATTATGGTGTAGGTAATGATGGTACAGAGTTTAAAAAAGGAGATATGACAGTACCAAAATCAAGAAATGAAGCCCCTATGGGTAGTGGACCATATATATTTAAAAGCTTTGATAAAAATTTAGTTACATTTGAAGCTAATCCAAATTATTTTAAAGGAGCACCAAAAACTCCAAATTTAAAAATGCAAGTTGTTGAAGCAAACAATAAAGTAGATACAATTATAAATGGTGATATAGATATTGCTGACCCACCAGCAGATAAAGAAACAATGGCAAGACTTAATGCTGAAGGATTAGAATATAATTTAGTAGATAATAATGGTTATGGTTTTGTTGGTATGAATGCTGACCGTATAAAAGATAAAAATGTAAGAAAAGGTTTAATGCATCTTATGAATAGAGAACCATCAGTTAAATCTTATTATGGTGATACAGCAGAAGTTATAGAAAGACCTTTAACAACTGTTTTAGCAGAATATCCTCAAAATGCAGAAGCTTATTATCCATATGATAAAGCAAAAGCATTAGAATATTTTACAAGTGCAGGATATAAAAAAGATGCAACAGGTAAACTTGTAGATGCAAATGGAAATCAACTTAAAGTAGAAGTTGGTGTTCCAGATTTAAAAAATAGCCCAACAGCAGGTATTTTTTCACAAATGAAAATAGATATGGAAGAAATAGGAGCAGAATTATTAGTTTCCGACTTAGCATTTAATGTACTAGTAGATAGAATAAATACAGGTGATATAGATATGTTTGCACTTTCTTGGACTGGTATGAATAATCCAGATTTAACACAATTATATCATAGTAGTTTAGCAGGTGTAGCAGGAGCTAATATATATAATTTAAGAGACCCTGAAGTAGATAAGCTTTTAGAAGAAGTAGCAACTACTTTAGATTTAGAAAAAAGAAAAGAACTTGTAGCTAAAGAATTAGATTTAATAATGGAAAATGCAATAGTAATGCCTATATTCCAAAGAAAAAATTTAAATATATTTAGCAAAAATTTAAAAATAGATACAGTATATAAAAGCTCATCACCATTTTATACATATAAAGATGAAATACATCTTATAGAAATGAACTAAATATTATTTCTTATAGATTACTTAAGATGAAATAACCTATAAGAAGATTTTTATAAAAATTATATTAAAAGATTTATGGTACATAAAGAGAGGATATTTATTTTCCATAATCTTAATATTATTTAGGATATAAAAGAAAGGAATGTTTTTAATGAAGCAATATATAATAAGAAGAATTTTAATAAGTCTTATTGTTCTTGTTGGTGTTTCATTTTTGTTATATGCAATAACTTACTTTATGCCAGGTGATTTTATAACTACTATTACATCTGGTAATCCATCTATAACAGAAGAAATGAAACAAAAGTTAAGAGAACTTTATGGTGTTGATAAAGGTCTTTTAGAAGGTTATATAGATTGGGCATTAGCTGCCTTAAAAGGTGATTTTGGCACATCTTTTGTATTTCAACAACCAGTAACACAAGTTATAAAAGATAGAATGTGGGTATCATTTTGGTTAGCATTTATAGCTTTTGTTATTCAAGTTGGCTTAGCTTTACCTTTAGGAACTATTGCTGCAACAAAACAATATTCAAAAATAGACTATACAATAGTTGCTTTTGCTCTTGCAGGTATATCCCTTCCTTCATTTTTCTTTGCAGCTGTTTTACAAAAAATATTTGCAATAGATTTAGGAATTTTACCATTACAAGGAATGGTTACTGCTCGTAAAAGTTTAGAGGGCTTTTCACTTATATTAGATATGGGTAAACATTTTATATTACCTATAATAGTATTTGTTGTTACAAGTATGGGAGCTTGGCTTAGATATACAAGAAATAATATGTTAGAAGTTTTAAGTGCAGATTATGTTAGAACTGCTCGTGCTAAAGGTGTTCCAGAAAAAGTTGTTATAGGAAAACACGCTTTTAGAAATACATTAATACCTATTATAACTATGATAGGTGGTAGTTTACCAGGTTTATTTGCTGGTGCTATTATAACAGAAGGGTTATTTTCTATTGATGGTCTTGGTAATACAGCTATAAAAGCTGTTAATCAAGGTGATATACCATTCTTAATGGGGTATTCAATGTTTTTAGCAGTATTAACTCTTTTAGGTACTTTACTTTCAGATATATTATATGCAGTAGCTGACCCAAGGGTTAGATATAACTAGAGAGCAGGAGGTTTGTTATGGAAAATGTAAAAGAAAGAGAAGAACAAGATAATATAACAGCTATACAGACTCCTGGTGCTTTAATAATGAAAAGATTTTTAAAGAATAAGTTAGCAGTAGTAGGTTTAGCTATTATAGGATTTATATTAGTATTTTGTTTAATAGGTCCATTTTTTTCACCATATGGAGAATATGAAATATTTTATAAAGATTCATCTGGTAATGAAATAAGTATTGATACTGAAAACTCAACAGGTGAAAAACAATCAGGATTAGAAATTAATCTTAAAGCACCTATGTCAAAATCACATCTTTTAGGTACAGATGCTGATGGTAGGGATGTATTTACTCGTCTTATGTATGGTGGTAGAATATCTTTAATGTTTGGTTTTTGTGTTGTTATATTAGAACTTTTAATAGGTGTTACACTTGGTGGTATAGCAGGTTATTATGGTAAATGGGTAGATATGGTTATAATGCGTATTGTAGATATATTTTATTGTATACCTTTTACACCACTTATGCTTATGATTTCAGGTGTAATGGCTAGTATGAAAGTACCAGCACAGCAAAAAATATATGTACTTATGATTATAATGGGGGTTTTAAAATGGGCTTCTGTTGCAAGACTTGTAAGAGGACAAATTTTATCTATTCGTGAAATGGAATATATGCAAGCAGCTAAAGCTTGTGGACTTAAAACATCTAGAATAATTATAAAACATCTTATACCTAATGTTACTTCTATTATAATAGTTATGGCTACTATGGATTTAGGTAGTGTTATTTTAACAGAGTCTACATTAAGTTTCTTAGGTGTAGGTTTATCTTTCCCTTATGCTTCTTGGGGTAATATGGTTAATGCTGTTAATAACTCTGTTATTATGCAAAACTATGTTAATATATGGTTACCACCTGGTATTGCTATTTTACTTCTTGTAATGGCATTTAACTTTGTTGGTGATGGTCTAAGAGATGCCTTTGACCCTAAAATGAAAAGGTAGGTGAAAGATAATGGCTTTAAGTAAAAAAGAATTAAAGTTAAAAGAAAAAGAAATTAAAAAGTTTAATAAACAGAAGTTTAAAGAATATACAAAACAAAAAAATAGAAAAAATGTACCAGAACAAGAATATGTTACACAAATGAAAAATCCAGATAATTTAATAGAATTTGATAATTTACAAACATATTTCTATACAGATGCTGGTACTGTAAAATCAGTAGATGGTGTTTCTTTTGATATACCAATAGGTAAAACAGTTGGTGTAGTAGGTGAGTCTGGTTGTGGTAAATCTGTTACAAGTTTATCACTTATGGGGCTTTTACCAGGACCATATGGACAAATTGCTGGTGGTGAAATAAGATATAATAGTAAAAATTTAGGAAAAGTAGTAAATATTGCTAAATTGCCTCAAAGTATACATGGAAAAATAAGAGGTGGAGAAATATCTATGATATTTCAAGAACCTATGACAAGTTTAAATCCTATATTTACAATAGGAGAACAAATAGAAGAAGTTATTTATTATCACGACCCAAAAGAAACAAAAGAAGGAAGAAAACAAAGAACATTAGAACTTTTAAAAGCTGTTGGTATATCTCGTGTAGAAGAAATATATAAAAGTTATCCTCATGAGTTATCAGGTGGTATGCGTCAAAGAGTTGTTATAGCTATGTCTTTGGCTTGTGGTCCTAACTTTATTGTTGCAGATGAACCAACAACAGCACTTGATGTTACTATACAAGCTCAAATATTAGATTTACTTCGTGATTTAAAAAATAGAATAAATGCTTCTATTATGCTTATAACACACGATTTAGGTGTTGTTGCAGAAATGGCAGATTATGTTGTTATAATGTATGCAGGACGTGTTGTAGAAAAAGGAGAAGTTAAAGAAATCTTTAAAAATCCTAAACATCCTTATACAAAAGGACTTTTAAAATCTAGACCAGTATTAAATGAAGGTACAGATAGATTATATTCTATACCAGGAGCAGTTCCTAACCCTATAAATATGCCTAGTGGTTGTTTCTTTAAAAATAGATGTGAAGATTGTATGGATATTTGTGATAGTGTATATCCAAGTATAGTAGATGTAAGTGATACACATAAAGTTACTTGTCATCTTTATAATGAAAGAAAGGAGGGTTAAAAAATGGCGAATAATGATAGAGTTCTTTTAGAGGTTAAAAACCTTGTAAAGCATTACCCTATAAAAGCAGGTGTTTTACAAAAAACTGTTGGGCAAGTACGTTCTGTAGATGGTGTTTCTTTTTCTATTAATAGAGGTCAAACTTTTGGGCTTGTAGGTGAGTCTGGTTGTGGTAAAACTACAATAGGTAGAACATTAATAAGATTAGTAGAGCCAACAGCTGGTCAAGCACTTTTAAATGGTCAAGATATTTTTGCATTAAATAAAAAAGATTTAAAAGCATTAAGACCTAAAATACAAATGATATTTCAAGACCCTTATTCATCATTAAACCCTCGTATGCCAGTTGGTGAAATAATAGGAGAAGCTGTTCGTGAGCATAATCTTGTAGAAAAAAATAGACTTAAAGATTATATATTACAAGTTATGGAAGAATGTGGACTTAGAAGATATTATATAGATAGATATCCACATGAGTTTTCAGGTGGTCAAAGACAAAGAATTTGTATAGCTAGAGCTTTAGCACTTCGACCAGAATTGGTTATAGCAGATGAGCCAGTTTCAGCTCTTGATGTTTCTATACAAGCTCAAGTTATAAATCTTATGAAAGATTTACAAACTAAAAATGGCTTAACATATCTTTTTATATCTCACGATTTATCTGTTGTTGAATATTTAGCAGATATGGTAGGTGTTATGTATTTAGGTAGTTTAGTAGAATTAGCTAGTAAAGAACAAATATTTGCAAATCCTAAACACCCTTATACAGAGGCTTTACTTAGTGCTGTACCTATACCAGACCCAGACAAAAAAATGAATAGAATTATATTAGAAGGTGATATACCTTCAGCATCTAATCCACCTAAAGGTTGTAAGTTTCATACTAGATGTCCAAAATGTATGGATATTTGTAAGGAACAAGCACCTGTTTGGAAAGATTATGGTAATGGACATTACACAGCTTGTCATTTATATTCACAAGATTAAATTACAAATTTTAATAAAGTTCAAAGGGTGTAGAAAATTCTGCACTCTTTTAACTTTTATATATAAAAAATTAAAAAAATTCATTTATTCAATTAATTTTATATTTACTTATATAATAAAAATATGATAGTATAATTATGTCGAAATTTAATGTTTTATAAGAAAATATAAAAGGAGCAATTTTATGACTAATAGAAATAGAAGAAGACCTATAAGAACGCTTAAAAGAAGACCTAGAAGAAGACTTAAAAAGAAATTTAAAGTCATTTTTTTATTAGGTGGTATTTTAATATTTTTTTTAGTTGGTATGAAATATAATAAAAAAGCACAAGTTGTAAATAGTGATATTAAAGATAATGTAGAAGATAATATTGAAGATATCACAGAAGATAATAATTTAAATCAACAAAAAGAAGAAGAAAAAGAATTACCTTGGAATTTAGTTTTAGCAAATAAATGGAATAAGTTGCCAAATGATTTTTCTGTAAAAACAGTAACTTTAAGTAATGGACATTCTATTGATGAAAGAGCTTACAATGATTTGCAAGATATGATGGATAGTGCAAGAGGTGAAGGCTTATCTCCTGTTATTTGTTCATCTTATAGAAGTATGGAATATCAAATAGATTTATATGACAATCAGATAAAAGATTATATAAATAAGGGATATTCTGAAAGTGAAGCAAAAGAAGAAACAGAAAAATGGATTGCAATACCTGGAACTAGTGAACACCAAACAGGTTTAGCTTTAGATATTGTTTCATTAGATTATCAAAATTTAGATGAAAAACAAGAAGATACACCAGAACAAAAATGGTTGCTTGAAAATTCATATAAATATGGATTTATTTTAAGATATCCAAAAGATAAAACAGATATAACAGGAATTTCTTATGAACCTTGGCATTATAGATATGTAGGAAAAGAAGCAGCAAAAGAAATATTTGATAAAAAAATATCTTTAGAAGAATATCTTGAAAATTTAAATAAAAAATAATGTATTTAAATGTATATTTTAACAATCAAAAATATATTGATTTTTATATAAATATATAGTAATATAAAAATAAAATCTTATATTAGGGTTTATTTTATATCTTTTCTAAGGCTTAGAAAGAAGGTTTATTATGAATTTAGAAGAAATTAAAAAAAGAATGAAAAATGGTGGAATATACTTTTCTCACGATGAAGAATTAATGAAAATACAATTAAAATGTTTAGAATTATTATATGATTTTAATGAAACTAGACCATCACAATTAGAAAAAAGACAAGAACTATTAAAACAAATGTTTGCAGAAATAGGCAAAGATTGTTATATAGAGCCACCTTTAAGAGCAAACTGGGGTGGAAGACATGTACATTTTGGTAATGGAGTATATGCAAATTTTAATCTAACTTTAGTAGATGATACAGATATATTTGTAGGTGACAATGTTATGTTTGCTCCTAATGTAGTTGTAGCAGGAGCAACACACCCAATAAGTCCAACATTAAGAGCTAAAAAGGGACAATATAATTTGCCAGTAAAAATAGAAAATAATGTTTGGATAGGAGCTAGTACAGTAATTTTACCAGGAGTTACAATAGGTGAAAATAGTGTTATAGGAGCTGGTAGTATAGTAACAAAAGATATACCAGCAAATGTTGTAGCAGTTGGTAACCCTTGTAAAGTTTTAAGAGAAATAACAGAAGAAGATTTAAAATATTATAACAAAGGTAGATTAATAGATGTTGAATAGGAGAGAAATTTATGACAGATGAATATATCACATTAACAATAAAAAAACAAAAGAATATAGCACTTATAGCACATGATAATAAAAAAAGAGAACTTATAGAATGGTGTAAAAAGTATAAACATATATTAGAAAATCATAAACTTTATGGAACAGGTACAACATCAAGAATGATAACAGATAATACAGGTCTTAAAGTAAAAGGATTTAATAGTGGACCTTTAGGTGGTGACCAACAAATAGGTGCAAAAATTGTAGAGGGTGTTATTGACTTTATAGTATTTTTTTCAGACCCTTTAACAGCACAACCACATGACCCAGATGTTAAAGCACTTCTTCGTATAGCTCAAGTTTATGACATACCTATTGCTAATAATAAATCTTCAGCAGATTTTATGATAACATCTACATTTATGGATAAAGATTATGACCATAAAGTATTAAATTTTCAAAAAAATATAGAAACTAGAGCTAAAACATTATAGTTTTTAAAGGAGAATAAAAATGATTAAGCTTATTACTTGTGATATAGATGGAACACTTCTTCAGGGATATGCTGACCAAATAGAACCAGAATTATTTGAATTAATAGAAAAATTTTATGAAAAAGGTGTATTATTTTTTGCTACAAGTGGACGACAACTTTATAACTTACAAAAAATATTTGCACCAGTTAAAGATAAAATAGGATATATAGCAGAAAATGGAGCATTAGTTGTATATAATAATGAAGTATTATATAAATCAGCTATAGATGTAAATTTAGCATTAGAATTAGCTCAAAAAATATTAGATAGAGAAAGTACAGAGTTATTTATATGTGGTGAAAATACAACTTATATTATGCCTAAATGTAAAGATTTTGATGAATTAGTAGGAAATGAAATACAAAATCATATTACTATTATAAAATCTTTTGATGAAATAGACCAAGATATATTAAAAATATCATTATTTTATAAAAAAGGTATCGATAATGAACTGATTGAATATTTTTCAAAAGATTATGGTGATAAATTTCAACATACTACTTCAGGACATACTTGGTATGACTTTATGAACATTAACACACATAAAGGTAATGCAATAAAATTATTACAAGAAGTTATAAAAGTTACTAGTGATGAAACAGTAGCTTTTGGTGATAATTTTAATGATATAGAAATGCTTTCAGATGCTAAATATAGTTATGCTATGGAAAATGCACATGAAGAAGTAAAAAAGGTTGCAAATTATACTTGCAAAAATGTAATAGAAACTTTAAAAGAACTTTATAATAAATTTTTTGGCGAGGAATAAATTATGACTAATGATATGACAGTAGGAAATCCTACTAAATTGGTAATAAAATTTATTATACCACTTCTTATAGGTAATATATTTCAACAATTATATAGTATGGTAGATACTATTATAGTAGGTAAATATGTTGGAACAGAGGCTTTAGCAGGTGTTGGTTCAACAGGTGCTATAAACTTTTTTATATTAGGTTTTGCAATGGGTATGACAAGTGGTTTTGCTATACCTATTTCACAAGCTTTTGGAGCAAATGACCCTAAAAGAGTAAGGCATTATGTAGCTATGAGTACATATCTTACTATAGGTGTAGCTTTAGTATTAACATTAATATCAACTATAGGATTAGGAAAATTATTACTACTTATGAAAACACCTGAAGATATCTATCAATATGCATATGATTATATGATAATAATATTATTAGGGTTGTTTACAAATATGGCTTATAATATGACTGCTAGTATATTAAGAGCTTTAGGGGATAGTAAAACACCTCTATATTTTCTTATTATAGCATCATTTTTAAATATTGTATTAGACTTTTTATTTATATTAGCTTTTAATATGGGAGCAGCTGGTGCAGCTTGGGCAACAGTTATATCACAAGGTATATCAGCTTTACTATGTGTTTTTTATATGCATAAAAAATTCCCTATATTAAAAATGGAAAAAGAAGATTTTTATTATAATCAAACTTCTGCAAAATTACTTTTAAATATAGGTTTTCCTATGGCTTTTCAATATTCAGTAATAGCAATAGGTAGTATATTATTACAAAGTGCTGTAAATAGTTTAGGTACAATAGCAGTAGCTAGTTATACAGTATGTTGTAGAATAGAACAATTAGCTATACAGCCATTTTCTACATTAGGAATTGCTGGTAGTACATATACAGGACAAAATTTAGGTGCTGGTAAAATAGACAGAATAAAAGAAGGTATGAAAAAAATGACAATAATAGGTATAGTATTAGCACTTATATGTAGTGCAGTAATATATGTATTTAACATACCACTTATAAATATGTTTTTATCTGAAGGTACAGATAAAACAGCTGTTACAGAAAATGTACAATTATATTTATTATGGGCTTGTTCATTCTTTATACCACTTATGCTTTTAATATTATATAGAAGTTCTATTCAAGGTATGGGGGATACAGTTTTTCCATTAGTAGCTAGTATTACAGAGTTAGTAGGTAGAGTAGTTGTAGCAGTTGGATTTGTAGGCATGATAGGATATTTAGCTATATGTCTTGCTTGTCCAGCAGCTTGGGCAGGTGGTGCATTAATAGTTGTACCAGCATATTTTATGAGGTTAAAAGTTTTAGAAAAAAAATATATACAAAAGGAAAGAATTTAAAGTGTATAAAAATATAATAGAAAATAAAAAAATATTTTTTAAAACTGGTTTAACAAGAAATATAAATTTTAGAATAGAAATGCTTAAAAATTTAAAAGATAGCATAATAAAATATGAAAATGATATTATGGTAGCATTGGAAAAAGATTTAAGTCGTTCAAAATTTGCTACTTATTCAGCAGAAATTTTACCAGTTTTACAAGAAATAGATTATTTTATAAAAAATATAAAAAAATTATCAAAAATAAAACATAAGAAAACTCCCTTAATGCTTTTTGGATATAAAAGTTATGAAATAAAAGAACCATATGGAGTTTGCTTTATTATATCACCTTGGAATTATCCATTTTTACTTACAATATCACCACTTATAGGAGCAATAGCAACAGGAAATTGTACTATAATAAAGCCTTCAGAATATTCAAGTAATAGTTCTAAAGTATTAAAAACTATAATAGAAAAAACATTTAAAAAAGATTATTGTGAAGTTGTTTTAGGTGAAGCTGATGTAGTAGAAAATATTATTGAAAACGAAGTTGATTTTATATTTTTTACAGGAAGTACTAATGTAGGGAAAATAATAATGAAAAAGGCAAGTGAAAATTTAACACCAGTAGCTTTAGAATTAGGTGGAAAAAGTCCTTGTATAGTAGATAAAAATATAAATTTAGATAAAACTGCTAAACGTATAGTATGGGGTAAAACTTTAAATGCTGGTCAAACTTGTATATCTCCAGATTATTTATTAGTAGATAGAAAAATTAAAGGTAAATTAATAGATAAGATTATTTATTATACAGAAGAGTTTTGGGGTAAAGAACCACTAAATAATGAGAATTATCCTAAAATAATAAATAATAAAAATTTTGATAGAGTTTTAAATTTAATAGATGACTGTGAAATTGTATATGGTGGTAAATATGATAAACAAAAATTAAAAATAGAGCCAACATATATAACTAATGTTTCTATGGCACATTTAATTATGAAAGAAGAAATATTTGCACCTATATTACCTATAATACCTTATGATAATATAGAAAATATACATAATATAGTAGAATATAATAAAAATCCTTTGAGTATGTATATATTTTCTAATAATAAAAAATTTATTAATAATTTAATAAATAATATACCATCAGGAAATATATGTATAAATGATACTATATTACAAACAACTAATCATAATATACCTTTTGGTGGTAGAGGTAAGAGTGGAATAGGTGCATATCATGGAGAATATAGTTATGATTTATTTACACATAAAAAAGGAGTGTTAAAGGCTAGCAATCTTTTTGATATAGAAATTAGATATAAAAATAATGAAGATGTAGAAAAGTTAAAGAAAATATTAAAATAAAAAAAGTATATGAAAGTTTAAACTTTCATATACTTTTTTATATTTTAAATTATTTATTTTCTTCATTTTCGAGGCTATTTTCTTTCATTTTTACTATATAAATATTAAATATATGATTGAAAATATGAGAATTAAAAAATGCTAATATACCAGGTATAAAAACTAATATAGGTGGAACTTTTGAAGCAGATAATATTATTACTACAGCTAAAACAATCATTAATGTAGTCCAACCTAAATGTTTAATAGACATTATAAAAGCAAATTTAAACATATTTTTAGTGTTATTTTCAAATTTAGCTATTAAAGGAAATATGTATAAATATATTACACTATAAACTAAAAATATTATCCAAAATATATAATACATAAAGTAATCTTGTTGATTTCCTAAAACATTAGCTTTTGTTTTAAACCAAAAAATATCAACAATTAAAATTATACCTATAATAGTAAGTAAAATTCCAACAATAGTAGCTTGTTTAAAATTTTGTCTAAAAGATTTTATAAAATCTCTAATTAAATAACCTTCTTCATCTTTAGCAAGTTTTAAAAATACATAATATAAAGCAGTATTAGCTGCACCTATTGTAAATATAGGTAAGCAAAATATAAGGTATACAACACTTAAAAAACAAGCATCAAAAAATTTCCCTACAAATCGCCAAGCAGGGTTGTCTAAATCAAAAAAACTATTCATTTTAGCCCTCCTAAAATATAAATTATAATTATTATAACATATATTGATATTTATTACAATTAACTAAATTTACAAGATTGATAATAAAAAGATAATCATTGACATAAATGTTTTAAATAGGTAATATAAAGGTATAATTAAATTTAGAGGTGATAAAATGAATAATAATGAAAATATATATGATGTTGTAATAATAGGTTCAGGACCTTCAGGTCTTGCTGCTGCTATATATGCAGAAAGGGCAAAACTTAAAACTATAACAATAGAAAAACAATATATGAGTGGAGGTCAAGTTTTAAATACTTATGAAGTAGATAATTATCCAGGATTACCAGAAATAAATGGTTTTGATATGGGACAAAAATTTAGACAACATGCAGAAAAATTGGGTTCACAATTTATAAAAGATGAAGTTTTAGAACTTGAAATAATGGATGATATTAAAAAAGTACATTGTAAAAAGAATGAGTTTTTAACAAAAACAGTAATAATAGCAACAGGAGCACAACATAGACTTTTAGAGGTCAAGGGTGAAAAAGAATTTTATGGTAAAGGTGTTTCTTATTGTGCTACTTGTGATGGTGCTTTTTATAAAGAAAGAACTGTAGCAGTAATAGGTGGTGGTGATGTAGCATTAGAAGATGCTATATTTTTATCAAGAATTTGTAAAAAAGTTTATCTTATACACAGAAGAGATGAATTTAGAGGAGTAAAAATTTTACAAGAAAAAGTATTTTCTATAAGTAATATAGAGGTAATTTGGGATACAGTTGTAGATGAAATATATGGTGAAAATGAAGTTCAAGGTATAAATGTATCTAATGTTAAAAATAATGAGAAAAAAGAAATTGAAGTAGATGGTATATTTGTAGCAATAGGTATTGTACCTAATAGCCATATTTTTGAAAAACATTTACAATTAGATGATGGAAACTATATAGTAGCTACAGAAGATTGTAAAACATCTGTTGAAGGTGTATTTGTAGCTGGTGATGTTCGTACAAAAGCTTTAAGACAAATTGTAACAGCTGTTTCTGATGGAGCTAATGCTATTACATCTATAGAAAAATATTTAGCTACAAAATTTTAAAAAGGAGTGATTACTCCTTTTTTTATGTAAAATTTTTAAATAAATATAAATATTAAATAATATTTATATTTATTTAAAAATTATTAAAGTTTAAATGTTACATTAGTTGACATTATATTATATTTATAATATAATTCAAATATATGTTAAATATTATAAAAAATTAATAATAAAACTAGAAAAGTTATTAAAAATTAATAAAACTAATTTACATTTATAGGAGATAATTATGAATAGAGTATTTAGAAAGTTTTTAGCAATTTTATTAATTATTGTTTTATTTTTTACTTCATCATATACAAGTGTATTAGCAAGTGATATAATGGAGAATTATCCAGTAACGTTACCAATTTTTCCAGATGAAAATTATCCAGTAACATTACCTTCATTTCCAAGTGAAGAATTAGAAAATAGTGAAAATGAAATTAGTAATGAGGATATAAATTTTAATCTACAACCTAAAGATGTAACAGATTTGTTGCTAAGTGAAGAAAACACAATTGAAGTTTTACAAGATAATATAGTTATGCCAAGTGGTAGTGAATTAGATTATATAAAGCCTATAAAAATAGATTATAAATTTAAAGTTCCTGTTCAAGGTGACTCTCCAACTCCTGCAGAATGGGTTAATAGTGGTGATTATGCATTATTTGAAGTACCTAAAGGTTTAAAATTTGAAAATGAATTATCTGTAGATGTTCACCCAAGTGGTCAACCAAGTCTTACAATAGGAAAATTAGAGCTTAAAAATAGTGGAATGAAACTTACTTTTACAGATTTAGTAGAAGAAGATATATTTAATGTATATGCTTCATTTTATGTAAATTTAAGATATAGTATGGAAGGAGAGTTTAGTAAACCAGGTAACCATAATATATATATATATGATAAAACATATACAGTTACTGTTCCAGAACAAGAACCTATTATAAGTGGAGAAAAAAAAGGAATACCTAATATAAAAGAAGGTGTTATAGATTGGACAATAAAAGTACAATCTATATTTGAAGATGGATTAATTGGTACTTTATTAGGTTATACTTTTGAAGACAATTTAAAAGATGTAGGTGATTATGTAAATGATAGTTTTAAATTAAGTAATGATGGTAATATAGAAAATGCTACAATTGTTTCAAATGGATTTTCTATAGTTGATAATACTATTAAATATGAATTTCAAAAAAGTGATGGATTTGAAAAGTATTTACATTTTAAAACTACAATTCCAGATGACAAATTATTTACTAATAATAAAAGTACTATAAAAAATATAGCTTATATAAAAAAGCAAAATAATAACAAAGCCAAATTTGAAAAAAGTATTGAAATTCAAAATAATTGGATAACAAAAGAAGGTAATATAACAAAAAATGATAAAGGTAGATTTATAGATTGGACAATAGATATAAACAGCGTAGGATATGATTTTAAACAACCTTTATTAATTGAAGATAAGTTACCAAATGATACAAAGTTTATTTCAGCTAAAATACAAAGTTATAATGGTACAGATTGGATTGATGAACAACAAATTTCACAAGAACCACCAAATTATACATATCAAATTAATAATGTTAATAAACCAAAACGTTTAATTATACATACTGAAATAGATAAAGGAGTTTCTGAAATTGGTCAAAAAGTATTTGAAAATACAGCAATATTAAAAATACCTAATGTTACAAAAAGTATAAAAGCTACAAATAGTGTAACTCTTGGTATAAATCCATTAACTAAAGGTGGAAATGGATATAATTCAGCAACCAGAGAAATAAATTGGAATGTAGTTTTTCATAATCCAGACTATGATTATGGAAATGATTTAAGAATATTAGATTTATTAGTATATGGAGATAATAAATCTATAAATTTTGATAATGTTACAGTAGAGGGTAATATAATACCAATTGAATTTTTAAAACAGGTTACACCTTCATATTATCAATCATATGTTGAAAGCAGTTTTAATAGTAGTGATGATTTAGAATTAGAGGTTTTAAAAGTTTTACAAGATGGAAATCCTGTAGCAGATTTATTAATAATAACAGGACCAAATACACAAGGTATTCCAAATAATAAATCACAATCTTTTAATTTTAAAACATTATTAACAGACCCTAAAAGATATGCTATAAATGGAAATAGTAATATTAAAAATACAGCTATTTTATATAATAATGACCAAAAATTATTTGAAGTATCAGGAACACAAATAATAAAAAGTGTTATGATTGAAAAAGATATGATAAGTGTACAAGGTATGAAATTTATTGAAGAAAATGGTGTTGATAATAAACAAAGTATTAGTAAATTGAATTCTTCAGGAAGTACAAAGAATGTATTTAATTATGATGATAAATCTATAATGTTTAGAATACATATAAATAATAATAGTACTAATTTAGAACATCTAGGAGCATTTATTATAGAAGATTTGCTTCCTAGTGGTTGGGAAATAAAAAATGTAAATGATCAACCATTTCTATTATATGAAGGTGTAAAAGGTAGTGAAAAACTTGTAAATGCAACAAGGTATGTTAGTAGTGATGAGTATAAAGATTTTCTAAAATTTGAAATGCTTGAAAGTGAAAATAAAGCTCAATTTACATTTGATAAAATTACAAAACCTTATGTTATAGCAGTAAAGATAGGACCTAAAAATGAAAATGTATTAGATTGGTTTTCTAAAAATAAAACATATTCTGGCAAAAATACAGCATATATTTATAATGATATTGTGGGAGTTAAATATAATGATTGGGAAGATTTTTCATTTAAAAGTGAAATATTAAATAAAAAAGTTGACATTAGTACTAAAGATAAAGGGTATTTAACTTGGAATATAGAATATAAACCTTACAATATAAATAGAGATAATATAAAATTAAAAGATACTTTACCATATGGTTTAGATTTAATAAAAGATAATAAAACAGGAGATATTGTTTTTGGTGGAGAAAAAGGAATTTTATTAAAAGAGCTAGTTTTACAAGAAGAAACAGGTAATTATATAGATGGTAATTTTGTATCAAATATTGAACAATTTATAATTTATAATGATGATACTAGAACATTAGAATTAAATTTTCCACAAAATAGTAAAGGATATAGATTAACTTATAGAACAGAAATAACAGGAAATCCAGGGACTATTAGAAATCATGTTGTTTTAGAAGGGTTAGGTCAAGAATTAGAAAGTCAACAACAACCTTATGAAATATTGCAATCAGATGTTGATGCTTCTTTAAAAAGAGGAGCTAGATTTGGTGTAGAGATAAATGACCAAGATAATAATCCAATAAAACAAGAAAGTGTTGAAATATCACTATTAGTTGGAGATGACAAAGTTTTTAAACAAATTGTTACAGATAAAGATGGAAAGGCAAATTTTAGAGCAGTACCTGAAGGAAGTTATATGTTAAAAGTGACATCAGACCCACCAATAGGATTTATACAAAATAATGAAGAAATGCAACTTGAAGTTATACAAGATAAAGATGGCAAATTTAATATAATAGCAGATAATGAACCAGTGGGGGAAGATACAATAGACTTTATACACTATAATAAAAATTCTGTTGGGAATTTAAAAGTAAGTAAAACAGTTATAGAGGATACTAATAAAATCCAAAGTGAAAACAATAAATATTTTGAATTTACTTTAACATTAGAAAATAATAATAATTACTATGATTATAAGATTTATAATACTAAAGATGTTAATAATTCTATATCTAATGGTAAAATAAAAAGTGGTGAAAAATTTAAATTAAAACATAATGAATTTATTGTAATAGAAAATATACCAAAAGATACACCATATGAGGTTGTAGAAACAGATTATACAAGTGATAATTATCATATTATTTATACACCTTCAAATAAAGGTACTATTAATATAGATAAAGAAAATGAAGTTAATGTTGTTAATACTCTTAAAGGTATGTTATCAATTACAAAAGAAGTTGAAGGTCTAAATGCTGAATTAGATAGAGAATTTGATTTTAAACTTACAATAGATAACTATGATGATATAAATAATAATAATAATGATTATTTATATGAAATAGTTAGAAATAATGTACCTATTAAATCAGGTCGTATAACAGAAAGTGTATTTAATTTTAAATTAGCACATAATGATACAATTTATATAATATTACCATTAGGGGCAAATTATATAGTTGAAGAAGATGAAAAATCTTTAGAAGATTATAGTTTGACAACAATTAATGAAACAAGTGGAACTGTAAATAAAGATAACTTTGATATTTCTATAATATTTAAAAATACTAAAATACAAAAAGGAAATTTAAAATTAAGTAATGAAGTAAAAGGAGAAGGTGCAGACCTTAATAAAGATTTTAAATTTAAAATAGAATTAAATTCAGGTAAAACATTTAATTATGAAAGTAACAGACCAGATAATTTAAAAGGAGAAATAAAAAATGGTGATATAGTTACTTTAAAAAGTGGAGAATATATAATAATAAAAGATATACCAGAAAATATAGAATATAAAATAACAGAAGATGAAGAATTAGCTTCAGATTATGAAATATCTTCAGAAAATAATGAAAATGTTATTATTGCTAATGAAACTGTTGAAGCAAAATTTATAAATATATTTAAAGCTCAAAAAGGAAATTTAAAATTGAGTAAGGAAGTAAAAGGAGAAGGTGCAGACCTTAATAAAGATTTTAAATTTAAAGTAGAGCTAAATTTAGATAAAACATTTAATTATGAAAGTAACAGACCAGATAATTTAAAAGGAGAAATAAAAAATGGTGATGTAGTTACTTTAAAAAATGGAGAATATATAATAATAAAAGATATACCACAAAATGTAAAATATAAAATAACAGAAGATGAAGAATTAGCTTCAGATTATGAAATATCTTCAGAAAATAATGAAGGTACTATTATTTATAATAAAACTATTGAAACAAAATTTACAAATACTTTTAAAAAAGTTGATGATAATGAAAATAATAGTGGTGGAAGTTCTGGAGGAAGTGGAAGTAATTCAAATAGTAATAATACACAAAATAATACTGAAGTATCTAGTAATGGAACTACTATAAATCAAGATAATAATAATATTATAGAAGTAGTAAAAGATGAAGAAGGAAATATTATAAAAACAACAATAAAAGACGAAGAAGGAAATGTTATAGAAACAATAACAGACGAGAAAGGAAATATTGTTGAGAAAGTAATAGATAAAGAAGGAAATATTATAAAAACAACAA
>CALWDX010000046.1 GCA_944376805.1 uncultured Clostridia bacterium | reverse complement strand
ATCCATACTAATAGATTTACTATCACATCTAAATACACCTGCAAAACCATCACCAAAAGGCACAACTGCACTATTAAAAATACTATTAGAAGTAGGAATAGCTCTTCTACCAATTATAGGATTTTGAGTATATCTCCATACTGGCATTGTATAGCCTTCTGGTTTTTCTTGCCAAGGTATATTTTTTAATGATTTACCAATTATTTTTGTCATTTTTAAATCTCCTTTTTATAATTAAATTTTTCTTCTGTAATAGATTTATTTATATAATTAACATTAAAACTATTATTTTCAAAAGTTACTTCACAAAGATTATATTTATCTTGTAAATAATCATTTGTTTCACCATCATCATAATAGTATAATGTACTAGCAGTATTACCATAAATTTTAAATGTTACTTCATTAGGTCTATTTTTAGTATTTTTATATTCTATTTCATATACTGGAATAATAGAACCCTCTTTAACAAATACTAAAACTTCATCTAGTTCACATTGTAAATTATAAGATTTACCACCTTCAAATTTTTCATTAGTAAAATAATTATACCAATTACCTTTTGGTAAATATACAACTTTTTTTCTTTCTCCTTCATAAACAACAGGAGCAACTAATATAGAATTACCAAACATAAATTGTTCTTTTAATTCTAAAACATTTATATCATCTTGAAATTCCATAACCATAGGTCTAAAAATAGGAAATCCTAACTTATGTGATTGATAATATAAATTATAAAGATAAGGCATAAGCTCATATCTAAGTTTTATACATTTTTTAGCTATGTCTTCAGCTCTTTTACCAAAAGCCCAAGGCTCTTGTCTTCTAGTGTACATATTAGAATGATTTCTAAGTATAGGCAAAAATGTTCCTAGTTGATTCCAACGTATAAATAACTCTTCTGTACTATCTAATCCAAAACTAGACACATCATTTCCTACAAAAGAAAATCCACTAATACCAAGATTACAATTCATAGTAATAGACATTCTTAACTGTTGCCATAAACTCATATTGTCTCCAGTCCATACAGAAGAATATCTTTGTCCACCAGAATAAGTAGCTCTTGTCATAGAAAATCCTCTTTTATTAGGATATAACTCTTGTTGTGCTTCACAAGAAGCTCTACTCATTTCAAATCCATATCTATTATGAAATTCTTTATGTTCAATAATACCATAATCACTATTATGTAAACAATTTTCTAACATAGTTTTATAGTCATTGTTAAATACACAAGGTTCATTCATATCATTCCAAATACCATCTATATTATATTTAGAAATAAATTGCTTAAGTTCTTCTTTCCACCATTTTCTACAAGTCTCATTTGAAAAATCTGGGAAAGCACTATCATTAGGCCAAACTGCACCAACATATACTTTACCATCTAAAGTTTTAGTAAAATGGTTACCTTCTAAACCTCTATTATATACACCATAATTTTCATCTACCTTAACACCAGGGTCTAATATAGTAATAGTTTTTATACCTTTTTCTTTAAAACTAGATATAGCTTCCCCTATTCCGTCAAATTCTGGACTTTTAAAAGTCATTACTCTAAATCCATCCATATAGTCTATATCTAAATAAACTACATCTATTGGTATATCTTTTTCTTCAAAAGTATCTAATAATTGTTCTACTTCTTGTTTAGAAAAATAACTAAATCTACATTGTTGATAGCCTAAACTCCATAATGGAGGCATATCCATTCTACCAGTTAATAAAGTGTATCTTCTTACAACATCTTTTATATTTTTACCAAATATAAAATAATATTGAATTTGTCCACCATTTGCTCCAAAGAAAATTCTATCTTTATAGCTTTTTCCCATATCAAAGTAACTTCTAAAACTATTATCAAAAAACATACCATAAGTACAATTTTCTTTAACACCTACATAAAATGGTATTGTTTTATAGTACATTACAGAATTATCATCTGTTTCTGGGTCATCTGTATTATAGTTTTCCATATAGCAACCTTTTTTATTAAGTTCGCCACCTTTTTCACCAAAACCATAATATGCAAGGGCATCATTTTCTTTTGTTATAAAAATATGTCCATTTTCATCTATAAAACTAGGTTGAAAGTCCCTACAAATAATATTTTTATCTAAATCTAAAAATGTTATTTCTGTTGTATATTTATCTACATAAATATACCCTTCTTCACATTTTATAACTATATTATTTTCTTCTACATTTACACTTATATCTTTATAAAATTCATTATAACAAACTGCACCTGTTTGTTTAGCTTCTTCATATATATCAGATATAAAAATTTTCACTATACCTTCTTCATAAAAAGAAAATGTAAGCATACAATTAGTAAAATTTAAGTATAAATTATGTTCTTTTATATTATATTCTTTAAATTTAATAGGCTTACCAACATAAGATTTAAATTGTTGATTTAATATTTCACGATATTTTAATTGTTCCATATTAAATAGCTCCTTTTAGTAGTATTTAGTTTATAAATTAATACCACCAGTTAAACTGGTGGTATTTTTAGCTTTGATTATATAAAATATTAATTATTTGCTAGCTTTCCAAGCATCTAATTGTTTTTGAGCTTCTGCAATAACTTTATCAATATTTTGAGCTTTTAATTTATCATTTAATTTTGTTAAATATTCATCAATATCAACAGAACCACTATAAATTGTAGCTTTAAATTCTTCCATAACATTGTTTATAGCTGCAAGTTCATTTGTTACAGGAGTTGTATCAAATTTAAAACCTAATAATGGAGAAGTTTCAGCACTATCATTAAATGCTTTAAATTCTTCCCATTTAGTTTCTGGTTCAGTATCTAAAGTATAAGTTATAAATAAGTTACCACCACCAAAGTATGGTACAGAGTAATTTTTAGATTTTTCTGGGTCTAATTTAATAGAGTTTTCAGTACCTTCAACTTTAGTATAATGAGTACCTTCAATACCATAGTTTAATAAGTTTCTAATATAAGGGTCAGTATTTAAAAGATTTAAAAACTCAACAGCTTTTTCTGGGTGTTTTGTATTTTTAGAAACAGCAATCATAGAACCAGTTGTAGAGTCATTAGTTACTAAACCATCCATAATAGGACTAGCTACTACATCATAACCTAAATCTTTACTCCATAAAATTTCTGCATAAGGTTGACCATCACCTTTAGTTACAAGTCTTTTTACAGATTTATCATCTTGAGCAGTTGCAGAATCACCATTTATATAACCTGCTTGATAATATTTTCTTAAAGTTTGTAAAGTGCTTTGCATTTTTTCAGTATCAAAAATACTTTTAACTGTTAAACTGTCATCACCAATTTCTACACCAACAGGGTTTGTAATAAAGTCAAAATATTGAGGTGGAGAGAACCCTTTTGTAATATATAAAGGTACTACATCTGGTTCATTTTCTTTAATAACTTTTAACCAAGGCTCTAAATCTTCAAGTGTGTGTAAATCTTGATAAGGTATATTATATTTATCTACATATTCTTTAGTAAATACCCACATAGGCATTGTAGAAATTTCTTTTTGGTTAGGTACTGCAAAAATTTTACCATCTATAGTAGCACCTTCCCAAAATCTTGGGTCAATAGCATCATACATAGCTTTACCAGTTGTTTCTAAATAAGGTGTTAAATCTAAGAAACCACCTTTTCTGGCATTTCCAAGATAATCACCAGCCCAAGAACAAGTAAAGGCAAGGTCAAATTGCTCACCAGAGTTAATCATTACACCCATTTTTTGAGTATAATCACCAAAATCTATATAAGTCATATCAAGGTTAACCCCAATTTTTTCTCCTAAATATTTATTAGCTTCAGCTAATACTGCTTGTTTATCTTTAGGCTCAGCACCTATACTGTAATATTTAAGTGTTACAACATCAGATGAACTCTCATTTGATGCAGTACTACCACAGCCAGTTAAAGTAGTTGCTCCAAGTGCTACTGTTAAACCTAAAGCTGCAAGTTTTTTAATTTTTTTAAAAATCATTTCTTACAATCTCCTTTAACATTAATAATCTAATATTAGTTATACATACAATAGAGCAAATACTACTCTATTGTATGCTATTTTTAAAATTGTTATTTTAATTTAATTTTAAATGTTTTAATTTCATATGGTTTAATTTCAAATGTAAATTCTTTATTGTTAGTATTAACTTCTTCAATATTATTTTCCATAAGATCACACTCAAAAGCTGTTTCAATCTCTTTAAAGAATGTTAATGTAGCATTAGTTCTCTTATTATGGTATTCATATACCCTAACAATTAAATTATTGCTATCTTCAGCTTTTTTAATAACTTCTATCATAACATTTTCTTTATTTATATCAACAAAGCTAAGTTGTTTATCTAAAATACCATTATGAGCATCTTCTACAATAGTAACTAATGGATTGTTTAAGTTATAAGCTTGCATAACAGTGTTAGCTTCTTTCCAATCACCTGTATGAGGATAGATTGAATAAGTGTAATAATGTACTTCTTTATCTGCATCTGGGTTAGGGTCACAAGTAGATTTAATAAGAGTTAATCTCATATCACCTTCTATAATGTCGTGTCCATATTTAGACTCATTTAACATAGACACACCAAAACCTTCTTCAGATAAATCTGCCCATTTATGACCACAAACTTCAAATCTAGCTATATCCCAAGTTGTGTTGTTATGAGTTGGTCTTTTAACATTACCATATTGTATTTCATAAGTAGCTTCACTTGTATTAATATCAATAGGGAAACATACTTTTAATAATACGTCTTTTTCTTTCCAATCTACAACATTTTCAAAATCTACTCTTTCAATATTTTTATAAATATGCATATATTGAGTAATTGTAGAAGTTAAAAACTGTCTTACTATTTTTAAAGTAGCTCTAACTGGACCATTTTCTATAACTTCAGCACTTTGTAAATCGTCTACTAACCACATTTTTTCTTTATAGAAAATATCAATATCCCAGTTATCAAAGCACATAGGTTTATCTTCAAATGCTTGAAGTTCATTACCTAATCTACCTTCTTTTAATAATTGTCTGTTAGTTGCTTTGTGTACAAAAGAAGTAATATTAGCTTTTTCATCTAATGTAATTACAAAGAAGTCATTTTCAATATTAGATTTAGTACAATCTAAAGTAGATTTTTCACTTTCTTCATCTACAAGTTTAAATGCTTTATAACCATTAGCTGGTACATTTTCAGCAAAGAAAATAACTTTATTATCTCTTGTCATTTGACAAGCAATTTTATTGTTGTTTTCATCTAATACAGATACATTTGTAAATCCTTCTGGCATATCAAATGTAGCAACATCACTTCTTGTAAAGCCTAATGTATTGTTAACAACAACACTCTTAGCATCTAAATTAATTTTAGAAGCAAGACTTTTAATATTATTTTGTAAAATATTATTACCTTTTTCTAAAAGTTCTTTATATTCTACTTCTGTAACATCATATACTTCTTTAATAGAAGAACCTGGAATAATATCGTGGAATTGATTTAATAAAATAGTTTCCCAAGAATTATTAATTTCTTGTTGTGGATATTCTTCACCAAAAAGCATATTTAATGAGCTTAATTTTTCTAAAGATGTGTAAAGATTTTCACATTTTCTGTTGTCTCTTTTATTTCTAGCCATAGAAGTATAAGTACCTCTGTGATATTCAAGATAAAGCTCACCATTCCATTTTTTAAGTTTTTTACTATCTTTAACTTTATTTTCTAATCTTTTAAAGTAGTCTAATGATGTACCCATTTTTACTTTTGGAGCACCAGGAATACCTTTTGCAAATCTTCTTGCATTTTCAAGCATTTCTAAAGTAGCACCACCGCCACCATCACCCCAACCAAATGAGATTAAAACATCATCATTAATATTTTTATTTTGGTATCTTCTCCAAGCACCCATAACAGCATCTGCTTGAATATGTCCATTATAAGTAGTATTAAATGAAGTTTTAGGCTCACCTGGATTTGTAGCAGTTATAAAGTGTGTAAATATTTCTGTACCATCAATACCTTTCCACATAAATGTATCATTAGGTATTTTATTAAATTGGTTCCAAGAAATTTTTGTAGTCATAAAATAATTAATACCAGATTTTTTAAGAATTTGAGGTAATGCTGCTGAATAACCAAAAACGTCTGGCAACCATAAAATTTCATTATCAACATTAAATTCTTCTTTAAAAAATCTTTTACCATGTAAAATTTGTCTTACTAAAGACTCACCAGAAGTAACATTACAGTCAGCTTCAAGCCACATAGCACCTTCTGTTTCCCAAACACCTTCTTTAACTTTTTCTTTAACTTTTTCATAAACTTTTGGGTGGTCTTCTTTTAAAAATTTATATAATTGTGGTTGAGAAGACATAAATATATATTCTGGATATTCTTCCATAAGTTTTAAAACAGTTGAAAAACTTCTTGCAACTTTTTCTCTTGTTTGTGCAACAGTCCAAAGCCAAGCAACATCAATATGAGTATGACCTACACAAGTAGCTATACAATCTTCGTGACCACAAAGTTCACCATAGAATTTTTCATTTAAAAATTCATTAGCTTTTTTAACACTTGCGTTATATAATTCACTTTTTGGTTGTCTTAAATCTACTAAATTACAAGCTTCTGTTAAAACTGTAATCATATCTATTCTTCTTTTATCATTTTCATCTAATTCTTTACATACATCTGCTGGTACTTTCATATTAAAGTATAACTCTCTTGAGTCCATATCTATAACAACAAGTTTACCATGTAATGTAGCTAATTTATCAGATAACATACCTGCATATGCGTGTAAATCTATTTCATATTTAGTACCTGCTACTGCATTATGAGAAAGTATAACTTCTCTATGGTTCATATCTAAACCTTGAATATGTTCACCATTTACATATAAAATAAATTGAGGATTAGTTGCATCCCAACCTTCATTAAATGTATGGAAATTTAAAGCAATAGTTTTACCTTCAAACTCTTTAGGTACTTCAACACTACATTTAAACCAACCGTGTTTATCTCTACCACCCCAAAGGTCACCAGTTTTAAACTCTCTAAATTCGTTTTCATTAACAGTTTTAATATTATCTATATTATGGTAATTACCATCAATATATTTATAATCTTTTAAAGGAATTTCTTGATTGTAAACATTTTTTGCTATATGTTCACAAGTTTTGTTAATTCTTTCTAATAAATAGTACATAAAATTTCTCCTTTGTTTTTATTATTCTTTAACAGCACCAATAGTTAAACCATTTACGAAATATTTTTGGAAAAATGGATATGCAAACATAATTGGTAATGTAGTTATAACAACTATTGCCATTTTTAAAGTTTCTGTTGGCATATTTTTAGAAGCCTCTATAGCACTTGCACCTATACTAGATGCATTTTTAACTAAAAACTCCATAGATGTTTCTATTTTTATAAGCATATATTGAAGTGGTATTAAATTAGGATTTTCTATATATAACATAGCATTAAACCAGTCATTCCAGTAAGCTAGTGTTAAGAATAAACCTATTGTTGCAATACCAGGAATAGCAATTGGTAAAACTATTTTTATAAATAATTTTAATTCACTTGCTCCATCTATTCTTGCAGATTCTATAACAGCCTCTGGAACAGATGTTTTAAAAAATGTTCTAAGTATTATTATATTAAATGAACTTACACAAAGTGGTAAGATTAAAGCTAAAATACTATTTTTTAAATGTAAAAAGTTTACCATAACTAAGTATGATGATACCATACCACCTGAAAATAACATTGGTATAAATATAAGTTTTGTAAAGAATTTTCTATATGTAAAGCTTCTTCTTGATAAAGCATAAGCATAAGTAGACATTATTATAAGACCTAATAAAGTACCACTTATAGTAACAATAATACTAACACCATATGCCCTTAATATATCACTACCAGAAGATAAAATATGTTTGTAAGCTTCAAAACTCCATTCTTCTGGAATAAATCTATAACCATTTAATCTTAATGCTTCCTCACTAGTTAAGGAAATTATAACTACAAATATAAATGGAACAACACAAGCTAATGCTAATGCTAAAAACAATAAAGTTATAAGAATATTTACTGGTTTTGATACTCTATTAAACTTACTGTCTGAATCTATTTCTTCCATTTTTTTAGATTTTTTTACTATTTTAGTTGACACAAAATTTCCCTCCTATCTTAAAAGAATGCATTTTCATTATCTACTTTTCTAACAATACCATTAGTTACAAGTATTAAAACTAAACCTACTATAGATTGATATAAAGCTGCCGCTGAACTCATACCTATATTACCTAAGTTCATTAAAGCTCTATAAACATATGTATCTATAACATTTGTAACAGGATATAATGCACCAGAATCTTTTGGTAATTGATAGAATAAACCAAAATCTGACCTAAACATACCACCAACTGCATTAATAAACATTATTATAAGTACTGGTTTTAATAAAGGTATAGTTATACTTTTAATTTGTTGCCATTTAGTAGCACCATCAACAAGTGCTGCTTCATAATAACTTTTATCTATACCACAAATAGATGCTAAATAAACAACTGTACCATAACCTACACCTTTCCATTGGCTCATAAATATAATTATAAATGGCCAATATTTAGCTTCTGTATACCAAGATATAGAATCCATACCTAAGTTTTGTCTTATACTGTTTATATAACCTTTATCTGGGCTTAAAAATGCATATAAACAATAACTAACTACTACCCAAGATAAGAAATAAGGTAAAAACATAGATGTCTGAAAGTATTTAGATAGTTTTTTGTTATGTAACTCTTTTAATAATATTGCTAAAGTTACAGGCAAAACTATACCTAACACTATGAAAACTATATTATATAAAATAGTATTTCGTGTTATGAGCCAAGCATCGCTTGATGAAAATAAAAACTTAAAGTTATCTAACCCTACAAATGGGCTTTTAATTAAACTTTGTAAAAAGTTATCGTGTACTTGCCAACTTTTAAATGCTATTAAAACCCCAAACATTGGTAAATATGCAAATACTAAAAACCATATTGTACCTGGTAAAGTTAAAAGTAATAATTCTTTATTTCTATTTAAAGTTCTAAAAAAAGAATTATTATTTTTAGCTTTAGGGCTTTTTTCCTTTTTATTTTCCATTTTAGTTCCTCCTGCTAAATTTTATTAATAATTTTTTAACATTTTATTAATATTAAAGATAGCATAGTTATGTATTAATTAATAGTTGACTTTTTTTAGTTTTATTGTACAAATTTTATATAATTATAATATTTTTTAATATATCCTATATTTAAAAAAATATACACAATAAACTACATATTTTTTTGTATATTGTGTATATATTATTATTTTTTTAATTTTGTGCAATTTTACTATTAATAGTTTTGTAATTCTCTTAATGTTGCAGGAGTTACACCATAATATTTTTTAAATTTTCTATAAAAATAACTTGTATCTAGATAACCAACCTCTTTTGATATATCACTTATTTTTTTATTTGTATTTAATATTAAGTCTTTTGCAACAGAATTTCTTATTTTATTGAGATAATCTGAAAATTGTATCCCTATTTCTTTTGTAAATACTTGTCCAAGATAAGAAGTATTTACATTATATTCTAATGCTAACCCCTTTAAACTTAAATCTTTATTATAATTTTCATTTACACATTTTACTATTCTTCTTACAATAGGACTTAATTTTATATTTTCATCTACAATATGTTCAACTAAATATTGTAATTTATGTTTTAAATATTTTTTTATATCTTCTAAAGTTGTAAAATTTAAAACATTTATTATTGTACTACCTAAAACATCTACATCTTCATTATCTACTTTAAATTTTACTTTTAAATTATCATACAATATTAAAACCTTTGTAGCAAATTCATAAATATTTTGAGGTGTTAATTTGCTATTATTTAATATATCATCTATATAATTATTTATTCCTTCTTTATCATTATTTATTATTAATCTATTTATAGCATTTATTTCATTTTCAAAGTCTATGTCTATATAATTTAATAAATCTTCTTCTGTTAAACATTTATTAAAGCCTGAAATTAATACATTTTTCTTAACAATATTACTAACTTTAAAACTCTTACTTAATAAATTGACTTCATCTACAATTTTTCCAATAGATATTAAAACATCATAACCATATTTAACTCTTATATCTTGTAAAATTTCTTCATAAAAATTTTTTATTTCTATAATACTTGTTCCTTTTTCAAAACTATTTACAAGAATAAGATTTCCATAATCATCATATAAAACTTCTGTTTTTTCTATATTTTTAAAATTAATAGTTGTAAATCCCTCTTTTATTAATAATATACTTGTAACATATATACTATTTTCAAGATTAAATTTTATTTTTTCATTACTATCTATTAAATCTTGTTTTGTTGCAATATTGTTTAATATTCCTTTTAATATTGTGTCTTTTTTAAGATTAATCTTTTTACTACTTTTAGCCTCATCTAATTTTGCAACGATTTCTTTTAAATTTTTAGTAAGTTCTTCTTCATCAATAGGCTTTAAAATATATGCCTCAACTCCAATAGATATAGCAGCTTTTGCATAACTAAAATCTTCATAGCCACTAAGTATAATAAATTTAACATTTTCATCTATAGATTTTATTTCTGTTAATAAATCTATACCATTTATAAGGGGCATATTAATATCTGTTATAACTATATCTACTGGATTTTGTCTAAATTTATTTAATGCTTCTTTTCCATTTTCTGCTGTTTCTATAACTGTTATATTTAATTTTTCCCAATCAATAATATTTTTAAGACCTTCTGTTATAAGATTTTCATCATCTACAAGCATTGCCTTATACATAAGTTTAGCTCCTTCCCTATACATATGGTAATTTTATAGTTATTTTAGTACCTATACCTTCTTTACTTTCTAATTTTAATCCATAAATACTACCATATTTTATTTTTATCCTTTGATTTACATTTAATATACCTATAATTTGAGGGTCATTTTCTTCTTCTTTTATTTTTTGATTTAACATTTTAAGTTTTTCCTCTTCTATTCCTCTTCCATTATCCTCTATTGTAATAATAATAAATTCTTCTATATGTTTTATTTTTATTAATATTTTATTGTCATTATTTTCAAGTCTTATACCATGTACAAAATAATTTTCAATTAATGGTTGTAAAATAAATTTTATAACTTCTTTTTCCAATAAATCTTCTTCACATTCTACACTATAAATTATTTTATTTGCATATCTAAATTTATATAGTTCTAAAAATTTATCACAATATTCTAACTCACTTTTAATAGTTATTATATCTTTTTCTTTTAATTGACTTCTAAATAAATGAGCCAACATATAAATCATTCTAGCTACTTCTTTATCATTATTTATTATAGCTTTCATTCTTATAGATTCTAATGTATTATATAAAAAATGTGGATTTATACTACTTTGTAAAGTTTTCATTTCTGCATTTTTTTCATTTATTTTAGATATGTAATATTTATTGATATATTCTTCTAAATTATCACACATAATATTAAATTTACTACATATTATTGAAATTTCATCTTTTTCATTTTGTACATCATTAGGTATTCTTTTTAATTTATCATTAATATTTATATGTGTCATAGTATCTAAAATAGTATTTAATCTACTATTTAATTTTTTAAGACGTTTAAATATAAGTATTTCAGAAGCTATTAAGAAAATTATGTTTATAAGTATTATATAAACTATTAATTGTTTATCTTTTACAATAATTGGTGAATCTTCAACACTACTTAAAATAACTATATTATTTCCAAGTTCAGAAGTTGCTATATTATTTTGATGTGTATTTAAAACTTTTGTTATATCTAAAAAGTCAGTTTCTTTATCTAAATAAGTTTTTTTAGAATCATATAATATTAATCCATTTTGTTTTAACACTAAAACCCTAAAATATTCATCATAATTTCTTACAACTTTATCTATTTCAGATTTATTTAATTTAAAAATAGCAACTCCCTCTTTTTCTAAATTTAAAGGGTTGCTTATATTTCTAACATATAATATTTCTTCATATTCACTTTCTGTACTTTGTAAAAAATTTTGATTTATTTCTATATCTGAAACTTTTTTTTCTTTTATTTTATTTTGTCTATCAAACAAATATGAAGTATTATTATTATATGATACTAATTCTATACTTTCTATTAAGTTATTTCTAGAAAAACTTGTTCTTATTAAATATTCTATACCTTTATAATAACTATCATCACTTTCATAAAATTTATCTAGTTTATTTCTTAAATATGTATTTAAATCATTATTTAAAAAATATATCATATCATTTATAAGATTTCCATCACTATATAATTCAGTCATAAAAATACTTATAAAATTTTCCATATTATAAAATATTTCTGAAACATTATTTACCAATCTTCTATTTACTTGTTGGTTATAAGACATATCTTTTTGATGTATATTTTTAAATACAACAAAATTTATTAAAAAAATAAAGCTAAATATAACAACATTATAGCTTATCATTAATTTCTTATAAAAAATTGTTCTTTTTTTCATAATTTTTAGCCTTCCATAGAATATATAAAACAACATATATTATACACTTTATTTTTATAATTTACAATATTTTATATAAAATTTTACTTGAAATAAAATAAAAATTTAATTATAGTAAATATACAATAAGAAATATATTAAAAATAACACAAAAGAATTTATTGACTAATTAATTTTATAAGTATATAATAATAAAAAATTATTTATATAGAAAGGAATTAATCATGACAGAAAAAGAAAAATCACACGCTGGACTATTATATCAACCAAATGTACATGAACTAATTGAAGAAAGAAATATTAAAACTCAAAAACTATATGAATATAATAATATTAATCCATTAAATACTGAAGAAAGAGAAAAAATAATTAAAGATTTATTAGGAAAAGTAGGTAAAAACTGTATCATTGAACAACCTTTTTTCTGTACATATGGTTATAATATTTCTGTTGGGGATAATTTTTTCCTTAACACTAATTGTAAACTTATGGACGCTGGTAAAATTAATATTGGTGATAACGTTTTTATTGCTCCTAATGTATGTCTTGTAACAGAAGAACATGCTATGAATGTAGAAGAAAGAATTCAGGGTTTAGAATATGCTCACCCTGTTAATATTGGTAACAATGTATGGCTTTGTATAGGTGTTATTGTTTTACCTGGAGTAACTATTGGTGATAATTGTGTTATTGGAGCTGGCAGTGTTGTTACAAAAGATATTCCACCTAATAGTTTAGCTGTTGGTAACCCTTGTAAAGTAATTCGTTCTTTAAAATAATTAGAAAGTACTCAACAAAATATTAATCTTTTTTATCAACTATTCATACTACTAATAAAAAAGTAAAAGTCACTATATAGCTACAACTTTATAGTGACCAAATCTTTCAATATATATCACAATGATATTTCAAGTTAACATTATCATACAACATCAAACCTCAATGTAAAAATATAAAAATCCATACAATAATGCTTTATCATAAAATTTCTTTTTAATATTTAAAATAAAATTTTTTAAAATATCAATATTTTTCGTTCTATTTTTATAAGTTTCATAATTTAAAAATTTATAATCTTTATTTTTTATTTATATTATTCTAAACCATAAACTTCTACTTCATAAATTCTAGCAGCTGAATCAGAACCTTGAGTAGCTTTTAAAACTTTAAATCTTACATATCTTGCATTAACTGGTTTAAATGAATCAGATGTAATACCTAAAGTATTTCTTTCTACGTCTAATACTTTAGTAAAGTTAGTACCATCTTCACTTACTTCAAGCATATATTCTTCTGTGTTCATATCTGGACTTTCGCCACCTGCTTCTGCGTGATAAACATCTAATCTAGCAATTTGTTTAACTGCTCCTAAATCTATTGTAATATTATGTTTATCAGAACCAACTGCACACCATTTTTTAGATTTATCACCATCTACAGCAAATTTAGGTGCTTCATTATCATTAACAAAACTTGAAGCCTCTGTATTAGCATTTAAGGCAAAGTTTTGTAACCCATTAGCAGCTTTTGATGTAACAGTAATAAGTTCTTCTGCTACAAATTCATCTTCACCTTTAGCATTTTTAGCTTTTAATTTAACAGTATAAGTACCCTCTTTTTCATATTTAACAACTGGGTTTTCATCTGTACTAGTTTCTACATTAGCACCTTCAAAAGTCCATTCAAAACTTTCAGAAAGTTTATTGCTCATATTAGTAAATTCTATTTCTTCACCTGGTGCAATTAAAGTTTTAGATGCTTTAAACTTAGCTTTTGGAATTGTATTATCTGGCCAAGTTAATTTTGTAGATGCTTCTTTACCTCTAACATCATCTTTATTAACTGCCATAACAACAAATTCTGTTTCCATAGTTTCAGGTCCTCTTTGTAAACTATTTACAAAAAATCTAGTATTTAATGTAGAACCTAATAAAGATAAAGTACCATCTTCATTTTTTCTATAGATTTCATAAGCTTTTAAATCTTTGCTATCTGTTGCTTCCCAAGATAAATTAACACCAGCTAAAGTATCTTCTTCTTCAAATAAGCTATCATCTATATTAACACTTGTAACATCTGTTACTACTGCTTTTTGTTTACTATCTTTAATAGATATTCCACCTAAATTAATAGTTGTATTTTTATCTTCATTAGATGAAATTTCATAAGAAATAGTTTTTATATTTTTATTAGCATATTCTGAAACATCATAATAAATTGGTTGCCAAGCTTCATTTAAAGTTTTATCTGCTTTAATAACTACTTCTTCTTCACTATCATGGAAAGTTAATTTTAAATCTAATTGTACTTCACTATCTGCTCTAGCATAAGTTAAAAATTCTGTATTTTCTTCTATTTTTAAATCTACACTAAATAATTTAATAGTAGATATAGTATTAGCTTTTAAATCACCTAAAAGTTTAATAGAGTTACCACCATAATAAGCATTAGCATAATCTATACTAGCTTTAATATTATTACCATTTTGGTCTATTATCCATCTATACGTTGGCATAACATCTGCTAAGCTTCTATTATTCCAGTCTAAAGATGAAACTTTTTCACCATCTATAAAATAGTTATAACCATTACCCATATTAAAGTTAGTGTTAAATGGGATACTATTTACTACTGTTTTTTCTGTAATATATTTAGACATACCTCTCCATTGTGTTCCAGTAGCTTGACTATCTTTAGAAGGGTCTGCAAATTCATTTACATACATAGCAGACTCTTTACTTTGGAATTGGTCTACATCACCATTAGAAGAACTAAATGTCCAGTTTGGAGCATAAAGTCCTATAGATGTTTGTGTATCTGTACCATTTTCTAATAATTCCCATTTAATAGGTGTTGCTGTACCATTAGCTTGAACATCTATACCTGCATATAAGTCTTTACTATTAACATTTAAACTTTTAGCATATTCATTAGATTTTTTAAGCAATTGTTCAGATGCTAATTTGTCAGTTGTCCACCAAAAATTTAAAAACATAGTATCAGCAAGTTTATTTCCACTAGCATCTATCATAAAATCTTTATTTTTTTCATTAAATGCATTTTGCCAATCTAATTTTCCTTCAACTGTCATAGCATCATACCACATAAGCTCAAGATTTTCTCCAGCTTTTTTTCTATATTGTGCTACAAACTCTTGAAAAAGTTTAGCATATTCTTCTGGTTTCATAGTTGTACTTTCTGTTGGGTCTGTTTCTTGATTTATAAACCAACCATCAAAACCAAATTCATTTGCAACTTCTATAAGTTTATCAACCATAATAAAATTGCCTTGTTCATCTTTTTGTAAAACTTGATCTAACCATTCAATTTTTCCTCCATATTCTAAAGGTGGGAAAAATATTGTACCTAAAACAGGAACACCATTTTTATGTGCTGAATCTGTAACATCTGGGCTAGGTGGTACTATAATACCTTCCCCAGCAGAACCCCCCCAATAAACAAGTTTGTCTAAATATTGCCAATAAGAAAATGTATTTACATTAAAATTATTGCTCCCGTGTGGTATATTACCACTTGTATTATTATTCATAATAGATATAGCTAATAAATTTGTATCTTTATTTTGAGTAGAGTTTACAGGGTAAATTCTATCTTTACTTACTCTATCTTTTAAAGGTATCATACTTTTATTATATAATGCTTCTTTTTTAATATCTGCTTCTAAAATCTGTTCTGGTGTCCAAGCAGGCGTAACAGGAGCATTAGGCATTTTAAAATCAACACCTTCTTCTGTTATAGTATACTTTCTTTCTGCTGTAGTTTGATTTCCTACAATATTTGTTGATGAACCATTTGAACAGCCCACTAAAGATGATGAAGCTATAAATATTGTTGCTATAGCTAATGCTGTAGCTTTTTTAAGATGTAAATTATATTTCATTTTTCCCTCCAAAGCGTATATAGTAATATTAAACAAATTTATTTTATTTTTTTTATATATTTAATATAAAAATACCCACTTTTTTAATATATGTCAATAAAAAATTATACATTTTTTAAAATATACTATAAAAATTACAATAAATATATAATTAATTCAATATATATATTTATATATGTAAATTATTTATATTTTATTGAAATTTTTTGTCTATCATTTTAAAATATTTGTCTTTACAGTATGTTATAATTAAATTATAATATGTTTATAAATATTGTTTTAGGAGTGTGATTAAATGAAGTACATAGGGGTAGACTTAGGTGGTACAAATATAGTTGTTGGTGTCACTGATAGTGAAGGTAACATTTTAAAATCTTATACTAGACCAACTATGACTACTAGAAAAACTGAAGAAATATTTGATGATATTATTGATATGTGTCAAATATTAATAGAAGAATTTAATCTTGATTTATCTTCTTTAAAAGGTATAGGTATGGGTATACCTGGTGAAGTTGATAGCAAAAAAGGTATTATAAATTATTCTAATAATATACCTATGAAAGACTTCCATGTTAAAGACTATATGCAAAATTTATGTAAAAAAGTAAATATGGATATACCTTTCTTCTTCGCAAATGATGCCGATTGTGCTGCACTTGGTGAACTTGTTGCAGGTGCTGGTAAAGGTCATAGTGACTTAATTATTCTTACATTAGGTACCGGTGTTGGTGGTGGTATTATCATTGACAACAAAATATATTCTGGTTTTTATGCTGGTGGTGCTGAACTTGGTCATCAAACAATTGTACATAATGGAGAACTTTGTACTTGTGGAAATAAAGGTTGTTTAGAAGCATATGCTTCTGCTACTGCTCTTATTAGAGATGCTAAAAAAGCTGCTAGTGAAAACCCTTCTTCACTTTTAAACAATTTAGCAGAAAATAACCTTGATAATATGACTGCTAAAATAGTTTTTGATGCTAAAGACCAACACGATGCTATTGCAACAAAATTAGTTGATGATTATATTGAATATTTAGCAGTTGGTGTTGCTAACCTTGTTAATATATTTAAACCAGAAATATTACTTCTTAGTGGAGGTATTTCTAAACAAGAAGAAAAATTAACAATACCTTTAAAAGAAAAAGTTGTGTCAAAAGTTTTTGGTAATGACTTAAAAACTAAAATTGATATAGCTACACTTGGCAATGATGCTGGATTAATTGGAGCAGCTATGCTTTCAAGATAACAATAAAAATTTAACTTATAGGAGAACTACTTATGAAAAAACAATTACCACAATCTATGGAAAACTTATTAAAAGACGTTTATGAAAAATTAGGCAATGACGAAAAATTAAAAACTATGTTTGAAAATTGCTATACTAATACATTAGATACTACTGTTAAAAAAATGGATGATGGTACTACTTATGTAATTACTGGTGATATACCTGCTATGTGGTTAAGAGATTCAGTATGTCAATTAAGACCATATTATTTTTTAGCTGAAAAAGATGAAGAAATAGCTAACCTTATTGAAGGTTTAGTAAAACGTCAAATGAAATATATTTTATTAGACCCTTATGCTAATGCATTTAATGAAGCTGACAATGGTAGCTGTTGGGAAAAAGATATTACAGAAATGTCTGGTTGGATTTGGGAAAGAAAATATGAAATAGATTCTCTTTGTTTCCCACTTCAAATGGCTTATCTTCTTTGGAAAAATACTGGCAAAACTTCTCATTTTGATGATACATTTAAAGAAGCTGCTTACAAAATTATTGAAGTTTGGAGAACAGAACAAAATCACGAAGAAAATTCTACTTACTCTTTCATAAGAAAAGATTGCTATTATACAGATACTCTTTCAAGAGATGGTAAAGGTGCTTTAGTTAAATCTAATATTGGTTTAACTTGGTCAGGTTTTAGACCTAGTGATGATGCTTGTCAATATGGTTATTTAATACCTTCTAATATGTTTGCAGTTGTAGTATTAAAATACTTAAATGAAATTTCTTTAGAAGTTCTTAAAGATGAAAAATTAGCAGAAGAAAGTATTAAACTTGCTAAAGAAATTGAAGATGCTATCGAAACTTATGGTGTTATTGAACATTACAAATATGGTAGAATGTATGCTTATGAAGTAGATGGTTTTGGTCAATACAACCTTATGGATGATGCTAACTTACCTAGCTTACTTTCTATCCCATATATTGGTTATAGAGATGAAAATGATGAAACTTACAAAAATACAAGAAACTTCATTTTAGGTAATGGTAACCCTTACTACTATGAAGGTGAAAAAGCTAAAGGTATTGGTAGCCCTCACACTCCTATTAACTATATTTGGCATATTTCTTTAGCTATGCAAGGTTTAACAAGCAGTGATAAAGAATACAAAAAACAAATTATTGACTTAATGAAAGCTACTGATGGTAATACAAACTTAATGCACGAAGGTTTCAATGTAGATAATCCAGAAGAATTTACTAGAGAATGGTTCTCTTGGGCAAATGCTATGTTCTGTGAATTAGTTTTAGATTATTGTGGTTATACAGTAAAAAGAAAATAAGACTTAAATATTAAACTAAATACATCTTAAACTATTGTTTAAGATGTATTTTTTATATAAGGAGAATAATTCATGAAAAAGATTGTTATTGTTTCACAAACTAATATAGGTATGAAATCATCCACATTTGGATTTGATGGTTCAATAAATCCTTTTAAAAAATCTTTATCTAAACAATTAAAAGAAAACTTAAATGAATATTTTAAAAATAATAATATTGAATATATTACAGAAGTGGAAAACTATGAAACATTAGAAAATATTATAAAAAATGGTGCTTATAAAATTTTAATTTCACCTTATTTAAAAGGTGCTATTGATTTAAGTAATTTAGATAAAAATACATATTATATTTTAAATGAAGATGAATTTTTACATAGTAAAATTGATAATATTTTAACTTTTTTATAATTCTTGATTAATAAAAAAAGGAATATATTTAAATTAAATAAAAACAGTAAAATTTTAATAGAAAATATAAGTATACTTATTGACGTAATATATCCTGTTCTTTAGTCTTTCTTTTTACCAACAGATAAACTATATTTAATTTTATTACCTATAATTTATGGTTTAACATTTAGTATATTAATACTTATTATAAAAAGTTTAACAAAATATAAATTATCATTTTCAGTAAAAATAAGACATAGATTTTATCTATGTCTTATTTTTTAAACACCTGTTTAAAAACAGATATTTTTATATCTTTAAAATAATCAAATAAAAATAATTTTTCATTTTAATTTAATATAACCTTTTTATCTTCTAAAAATATTTAATCTTTTTATTAAAGTAAATTTTTTATTATAAATTAAAAGTCCTTTATAATTATAATTTATTATTTTAAAAAAATATATATCATTAACATTTGTATTTATGTATTTATATCTTATCTTAAATTACATATCTTCATCTAAAAGCTCCAACTCTAAAGCATCTTCTTCATTAAAATCTGCTTTAAATTCTGTATCTTCCATAGCCATTTCTACTTCATCATCATTAATAGGATTAACCTCTGTATTAGCTATACTTTCTTTTATTTCATCTAATTCTGGCATTTCATAATGTTTTCTAACAGCATTTTCAATAGTTCTTAATAAATGTGGATTTTCTAAAAGGAATTTTTTAGCATTTTCTCTACCTTGACCAAGTCTAGTTTCTTCATAAGAATACCAAGCACCACCTTTAGTAATAATACCAAGTTCTGCACCTAAATCTAAAACGTCCCCTACATGTGAAATACCTTGACCATAAATAATGTCAAATTCTGCTGTTTTAAATGGTGGAGCAATCTTATTTTTAGCAATTTTTGCTTTTGTTCTAGCACCAATTATATCAGCCCCATTTTTAATAGGTTCACCTTTTCTTATATCAATTCTAACACTTGCATAAAATTTTAATGCACGACCACCAGTAGTAGTTTCTGGGCTACCATAAGAAATGCCTATTTTTTCTCTAAGTTGGTTAATAAATACAACTATACATTTACTTTTAGCAGTAATAGCAGTAAGTTTTCTAAGAGCTTGGCTCATTAATCTAGCTTGTACCCCCATATGAGAGTCACCCATTTCACCATCTATTTCAGATTTAGGTACTAAAGCAGCAACAGAGTCTACTATAATAATATCTATTGCACCAGAACGAACCATCGTTTCAGTAATATCAAGAGCTTGTTCACCATCATCTGGTTGTGATATGTAAAGCTCATCTATATTAACACCTATTTTTTGAGCATAAACGGGGTCAAGGGCATGTTCAGCATCCACAAACCCTGCTATACCACCAGCTTTTTGTATTTCTGCTACCATATGTAAAGCCACAGTGGTTTTACCACTAGATTCTGGCCCAAATATTTCTATAATTCTTCCTTTTGGTACACCACCTGCACCAAGAGCAACATCTAAACTTAAAGAACCTGTTGGAACAACTTCAACTGTTTTATGTGCAGTTTCACCAAGTTTCATAACAGCACCTTTACCAAATTGTTTTTCAATTTGAGCAAGAGCATTTTTTAAAGCAGTTTCTTTGCCTTTTGCTATATTGTCCATAACGCTATCTTTAGATTTCTTATCCGCCATTTTTAATATCTCCTTTATTTTATATTAATTTTAATAAATTACTAAAACATATATTAACAGTTTTTTCTCTTATTTTTAGTCTATCCCCTTGTAGCATAAGTTTTTTACAAACTGTTTCTTTGCCTTTTATAGATATTGCAATATATACTAATCCTACTGGTTTATCCTCTGTTTCACCTGTTGGACCTGCTATACCAGTAGTAGATATACCTATTGTAGTATTAGATTTTTCTCTTATACCTTCAGCCATTTGTATAGCTACTTGTTCACTAACAGCACCATATTTTTCTAAATCTTCTTTCCAAACATTGAGTTCATAAACTTTACTTTCATTAGAATAAGATATAACACCATTTAAAAATACTTTAGATGCTGATGGTACATCTATTATATTAGAAGCTAAAAGCCCACCTGTGCAAGATTCAGCAGTAGATATAGTCATATTATTTTTTATAAGTTTATCAACAACTGCCCCTTGTAATGTTTGTTCATCTTCACCATATATATACTCATTAAAAATATTATATAATTTCTCAACAGTTGGCTTTAAAAGTTCTTTAGCCTCTTCTTTTGTTTTTCCACTTGCTGTAACTCTAAAACGTACTTCATTATTACCAGCATATGGAGCTATTGTTGGGTTTTGTGATGAAAGCATTAAATCTTTTATTATTTCACAAGCATTACTTTCACCTATACCACATAATTTTAAATTTTTAGAAACTAAAACTTTACTTGTATATTGTTGTAAAATAGGTTTAACTTGTTTTTCAAACATAGGTATACATTCTTTAGGTGGACCAGGAAGTATAACAGCTATTTTATTATTTTCTTGTATAATACAACCAGATGCAGTACCATTTTCATTTACTAAAGCTATTGAACCTTCTGGCATATCCACCTGTTTTAAGTTAGACTTTGGCATATAGTCATTTTTATAATATGATTTTAAATTTTCTAAACTTTCTTTATCTGTTACTAGATTTTTATTAAAATATTTAGCAAAAGTTTCTTTTGTTAAATCATCATCTGTAGGTCCTAACCCTCCTGTTGATATTATTATATCTGCTCTTTTATAAGCAATATCAATAGCATCTAAAAGCCTTTTTTCATTATCACCAACTGAAGTTTTATAAAAAACATCTATACCTATATTAGCAAGTTCTGTTGCTATATATTTTGCATTAGTATCTAATATTTCACCTAATAAAATCTCTGTACCAACAGAAAAAATTTCTGCTTTCACAATACCACCTCTTTTAATATTTTAATATATAAATGTTAGTTTTAACCTTTTAACATTTTTTTAAACTCATCTAATAAAATCGGCTTACTAAAATAATATCCTTGTAAATAATCAATACCAATTTGGCTCATTATCTCAAATTGTTCTTTTGTTTCAACACCTTCTATAACTACTTCCATACCTAATAAATGTGCAAGTTCTTTTATTTGTTCGATAATTTCAAAATCTAGTTTTTGGTTTTCTTTTAAAAATGTTCTATCTATTTTTAAAATATCTAATTTATAAGTTCTTAAATAACTAAATGATGAATAACCTGTTCCAAAATCATCTAAAGCTATTTGTATACCAAGATTTCTAATATTATTTATATTTTCTAAAACATATTGCCTTTTATCTAAAAGTACAGTTTCAGTTATTTCAAAACATAATAAACTATAATCTATATTATACTTATCTATAATATTTTTAACTTTACTAGAAAAATCTTTTAACATTAATTGTAAAGGTGATATATTTATACCTATTTGAATTTTATTTTCATTTGTTATAAGTTCTTGCATATCTTGACATACTTTTTCAATTATCCAATAACCAACTGTTATAATTTGTCTTGTTTCTTCTAAATGCTTAATAAATTTATCTGGTGGTACAAAGCCAAATTTTCTATTATTCCAACGTATTAAAGTTTCTGCTTTTAATATTTTATAATTTTTATCTACTATTGGTTGATAATTTAAATAAAACTCATTATATTCTAATGCATATTTTAACTCTTGTTTTATTTTCTCACTATATAATAAACTTTCATACATACTTTCATCAAAAAATGCAAGTTTCCTATTAACAAAATTTTTCTTATTTATATACATCATAAAATCACTTTTACTAATTAATTCTTCAAATGTTTGACCATCTTTAGGATATATTGCAACACCTGAAGAAAATCCTATATCTGTTATAAGTTCTTCATTTATCTTAATAGGGTTTGAAAATGCTTTAACTAATTTTTCATTATAAAAACTTAATAATTCATCATTATCTATATAATTTTTGTAAACTATAATAAATTCATCACCAGAATATCTAGTTATAATTCCTTTTTCTGAAATTAAGTCTTTTATCATATTACTAAATTTAATTAAATACTCATCCCCAACTGTATGACCAAAAACATCATTTATATATTTAAACTTGTTAAGGTCTATAAAAATAAGTGCAAACTCTTGATTGTTATTTATAAGTTCTTGGCAAATGTACTCTAATTTTTTTCTATTTGGTAAGTCTGTTAGTTCATCATAATAAATAAGTTCTTGTATTTTATCATCAAATGATTTATTTAATGTATCAGCTAAAATTTCTAATTGTCTAAACTCATTTTTACCTTGTAAAAAATAACTATTATTATTTAGTTTATCTAATATAGATTTTAATTTATTTATAGACATTAATGTTGAACTAAAACATACTCTAATAGCAATAAATAAAAATATCGCTATAGCTATCCCAACTAGTAATAATACTATTCTCATTTTTTGTAAAGAAGTTTCTGTTATAGAACCATTAACTAATGAAGATTTATCAAACCTAAAAACTAAATATTCCCCATTATTTAATATATCTTCATTTACATAAATATTTTCATTTGTATTTTCTGATTTAAGTTTTTCAACATTTGTATTTTCTGGATATATTTCAGTTTTTAAAATACCTGCATAAAAAGAACTATCTATGTAATTTAATAAATCATTAACATATATATCTAATACAGCTGTTCCTACTGGTTTAAAATATTTTGAAACATCTTCATCATCATACATTAAAGATACTACAGATATAGTTTCTTTTCCTGTACTATAATCCCTATGTTTCTGTGTTATTTTAGAATTTTTATTATGAGAATCAAAAAATTTACTATCATACCAAGGTCTAGTTGTTATATCAAATCCCTTTTTTTCCCTACCTTTAGAAAATAAATATTTATCTTCCAAATCAATTATATTTATTGTATCTGCAAAACTTATAGAATCTAATATTTTTTCTATATCTTTAACTTGATCTAATACTTCTTTTCTTTCAGATTGAATATTTTCTAAATCTTTATTACCATTTTTAAAATATTCCATTATAACTTCATTTTCTGCTAAATATTCATTAGCAGATTTTAATAGTAATATATCATTTTTTACCTTTTCAGAAATTTGTTTATAATATACATCACAAACTAATTTCATATTAGATTTAAATATAGATTCTATCATTATATTACAGAAAAAGTAAAATATAAATGTAAAAATTATAGAAACTAATATTAATTTTAAATATGTTCTATTAAAAACATTCATAATAACTATAGTCTCCTTTACATTATCCTTTTAAAACATCTTTATTTTTTATAACATATTCTATTAAAGAATAAATTGTTAAAAATACAGATATTACTATTAAAAAAATACTTATATATGTAAATATTATATTATTAATATTTAATAATAAAAATATTATCATAAACATTTGAAAAATAGTTTTTAATTTTCCAGAATTCCCAGCTGCTATAACTACATTTTTTTCCATAGCAATTGTTCTAAATCCTGTCATAAAAAATTCTCTAGCTATTATTATTATTACAACCCAAGCTTTTAAAGGAACTATAGCATCTTCCATAGATATTAAAGCTATCATAGTTGATGTAACTAAAAGTTTATCTGCTAAAGGGTCCATAAACTTTCCAAAATTTGTTATTAAATTATGTTTTCTTGCTATATGCCCATCTAAAGCATCTGTTAAAGATGATATAATAAATATAGCTGTTGCTATGTAACGTCTTATTTGTATATCAAGTGGTATAAAATCAAATAATATAAATACTAATAAAAATGGTATTAATATTATTCTAAAAATAGTTAATTTATTAGGTAAATTCATATTATTGCCTCCTATTTATTTACAATTGTAATTCTCCTATTAGGTCATATTCATATGCATCTGTAATTTTTATATTATAAAAATCACCTGCTATAAGTTCCATATCTTCTGGTGCTTTAAAAAATACAAAACCATCTATTTCATAGCAATCTCTATAACTTCTACTACAATAAACATTATCTTCACCTTCTATTTTTCCTTCTACAATGACTTCTAATGTTTTACCAATAAATTTTCTACATATATCTGAAGAAATATCTTTTTGTAATAACATAAGTTTTTCTTTTCTTTCTTCTTTTAATTCTTCATCTATTTGATTATCCATATTGTAAGCTGGAGTTCCTTCTTCCCTAGAATATGTAAATATACCTAATCTATCAAATTTCATTTTCTCTGTAAAATCATAAAGATTATTAAATGCTTCTTCTGTTTCATTAGGAAATCCAACAATAAAAGTAGTTCTTATACAAATATCTGGCATTTTTTCCCTTAATTTATTTATAGTTTCTTCAAGTTTTTCTCTTGTACTTATTCTACCCATAAGCTTTAATATTTTATCATCTGCGTGTTGTATAGGCATATCTATATATTTACAAACTTTATCATTATTAGCCATTTCTTCTATAAGTGCATTATCTATATGTTCTGGATAACAATATAAAATTCTTATCCATTTTATATCTTCTATTTCAGAAAGTTTTCTTAAAAGCTCTGGTAATTTCTTTTCACCATATAAATCTGTACCATATAAAGAAGAATCTTGAGCTACAAGTATAATTTCTTTAACATCTTGACTTGCTAAAAGTTTTGCTTCTTCTATAAGACTTTCAATAGTACGACTTCTAAATTTACCTCTTATTGATGGTATAGTACAATATGTACACTTTTTATCACAACCTTCTGCAATTTTAAGATATGCAAATCCACCAGTTGTAGTAACTACTCTTTTAAGTGAATTTTTTTCATCTAAAGGTTTATTATTATCTGTTATAAGCTGTACTTTTTTATGTCCTTGTAATATTTCTTTTATAACATTACCTATACTTTCAAAATCACCAGTACCTACTACTGCATCAACTTCTGGCAAATTTTCAAAAATTTCTTCTCTATAACGTTGTGCCATACAACCTGTAACTATTATTCCTTTACAGTTACCAGTTTCTTTATAGTCTGCAACTCTCAATATATTTTCTATACCTTCTTCACTTGCATCTATTTTAAATCCACAACTATTTATTATAATTATATCTGCTTTTTCTTCTTGTTCTGTTACTATGTAACCTTCTTCTTTTATAAGTCCAAGCATTATTTCACTATCCATAAGGTTTTTGTCACAACCTAATGATACAAAAGCTATTTTAACTCTGTTTTCCAATTTCATTCTCCTTTAAACTAAATTATTTTGTATTTTATATGCTGTTAAACAATTTTTCATAAGCATAGTAATAGTCATAGGTCCAACTCCACCTGGAACAGGTGTTATAAGACTAGCTTTTTCACTACAACTAAAATCTATATCACCACATAGTTTTCCATTATCCCTATTCATACCTACATCTATAAGTATAACATTGTCTTTTATCATATGAGTTTTTAAAAAGTTTGCAACGCCTATAGCTACTATAATAATATCTGCTTGTTTTGTTAAATATTCTAAATTTTTAGTTTTTGTATGTGCTGTTGTGACAGTTGCATCTTCATTTAAAAGCATCATAGACAATGGTCTACCTACTATATTACTTCTACCTATAACAAGTGCATTTTTACCCTTTATTTTTACATCATATCTTTTTAAAAGTTCTATACAACCTGAAGGTGTACAAGATTTCAATATTGCATTATTAGTAGATAACATACCTATATTATAAGGGTGAAATCCATCTACATCTTTTAAAGGGTCTATTTTTAAAAGTACATTTTTTTCATTTATATGACTTGGTAAAGGTAATTGAACTAATATACCATTTACATCACTATCATTATTTAATTTTTCTATTAAATTTAAAAGCTCTTGCTCTGTTATATTAGTATTTAAAAAATATGTATCACTTTTTATTCCTACATATTCACAAGCTTTATTTTTATTTTTCACATATATATGACTTGCATCATCATCACCTACTATAACAACAGCAAGACAAGGCTTTTTACCTTGAATTTTACTAATTTTTTCTTTAATTTCATCTTTAATTATTTTAGCTATTTCTGTACCATTTATTATATTATTCATAATTTACCTTTCTAAGTTTTTTATTTTTTTAATAGCTTAATTTATTATATAATTAATAATATTCTTTGTCAAATAAATTAAAAATATTTTTATAATGATTAACATTTTGTTAATATTTACATAAATGAAAAAATTTTTTTATAATTTTATTACAATTTTAATATATGTGTTATAATAATGTTATAAAAATATTTGGAGGTGTTTTTATGGATAGAACTATATATTTTGGTGGAGATATAATAACTTTAGAAGATAATCTTTATATTGAAAGTTTATTAGTAGAAAATGGTATTATAAAAGAAATTGATACATTTGACAATCTTATAGAAAAATATAAAGATACTAAACTTTTTAATTTAAATGGTGCTACTATGTTACCAGCTTTTATTGACCCTCATAGTCATTTATCTGGTTTAGGACTAACTACAAAATTTGCAAAATTACAAAATGCTAAAAGTTTTGAAGATATAAAAAATATTATTTTAAAATTTGCAAAAGATAATAACATACCTAAAAATGAATGGATTATTGGCTTTGGATATGACCATAACAATTTAAAAGAAAAAATTCACCCTGATAAATTTGTATTAGATAGTATAGGTATAGAAAATCCTATTTTATTAACTCATACTTCTGGACATATGGGAATAGTTAATCAAAAAGCCCTTGATTTATTTAATATAAATGAAAATACTAAAGACCAACCAGGAGGTAAAATAGGACGCGTTAAAAATAGTAATGAACCTAATGGTTATTTAGAAGAAAATAAATTTATATCCAAATGTGCAACTGTTTATAATCCTACACAAAACGATATTAAAGAAATGATAAATAAAGCTCAAAATATTTATGCAAGTTATGGTATAACTACTGCTCAAGAAGGACTTTTAACACCTAAAGAACTTACTATGTTACAGTGTGGTGATAATATTATTGATAAAATAGGTTATGTTGATATAAAAAATTATCCTAACTTATTACAAGAACAAAAACATTATTTTAAACAATATAATAATGGTATAAAACTTTTAGGTTATAAAGCATTTTTAGATGGTAGCCCACAAGGTAAAACAGCTTGGCTTACAAAACCTTATGAAAATGAAAAAGATTATAAAGGTTATCCTATATATGAAGATAAAGAATTAATTAACTTTTTTAAAAAAGCACTTATAGAAAATGTTCAAATATTAGTACATTGTAATGGTGATGCTGCTTGTGAACAATTTATAAGATGTTATAAACAAGCTAAAGAAGAAACTAATTCTAATAATAATATTAGACCTGTTATGATACACGCTCAATTACTTAGAAAAGATTTATTGCCTTTAATAAAACAACTTAATATAATACCATCATATTTTGTAGCTCATACTTATTATTGGGGTGATATTCATATAAAAAATTTAGGTAAAAGAGCATACAATATAAGCCCTTTAAATTCTTCTAAAAAACTTGATATAATTTACACATTACATCAAGATACACCTGTTATTATGCCTAATATGATAGAAACTATATGGTGTGCTACAAATCGTATTACTAAAGATGGTATTTCTATTGGTAAAGATGAAATAGTTGAGCCTATTGACGCTATTAAAGCTATTACAATTAATGCAAGTTATCAATATTTTGAAGAAGATATTAAAGGCTCAATAAAAATAGGTAAACAAGCTAATTTTGTTATATTGTCAAAAAATCCTTTAAAAATACCTACAAATGAAATTAAAAATATAGAAGTTTTAAAAACTATAAAACTAGATAAAGTTATTTTTGAAAAATAAATTATAATAAAAACTAGTAGAGGCTAAAATTAGCCTCTATTAGTTTTTATTCCCTCTATAACATAAATTTTTATATTATCACCTAAATTTTTTTAGCAATATCTAATACACTTATTTTATTAAATGGTTTTTCATATAATAAACTCTTTAAACTTTCACATAAAATATTTTTTGTAATGATAGAATTACTCATAAAAATCTCTCTAAAATAATTTTAATTAATTCATATTAATAACAATTATATAAAAAATTATATCATACTTTTATTTATATGTAAAATATTGACGTAAAGCTAAAATATGTTATAATTATTTAAAATAGTAATTTCTTTAATTTTAGGAGATATAAAAAATGTCTGTTTATGAAAATTTTGCACAAGTATATGATACTTTTATGGAAAATATACCTTATAATGATTGGATTGAATATATAGAAAAAATATGGAACAAATTTAATTTAAAACCAAAATTAATAGCCGATTTAGGTTGTGGCACTGGTAATATAACTATTCCACTTGCTAAAAAAGGTTATGAACTAATAGGTATAGATGCATCTTATCAAATGCTTGCAAAAGCAAGAGAAAAATCGGCAAAAGAAAATGTAAATATATTATATTTAGAACAAGATATGCGTGAATTTGAACTATATGGTACAGTAGATTGTATAGTTAGTATGTGTGATAGTATAAACTATATATTAGAAGAAGATGAACTATTGCAAGTTTTCAAATGGGTAAATAACTATTTAGAACCTAAAGGACTTTTTATTTTTGATATAAATACAATATATAAATTTGAAAATATTTTGGGATATAACAGTTTTTCTCAAACTACTGAAAATTCTGCATATACATTAGAAAATTATTTTGATAATGAAGAAATGATAAATGAATTTTACACAAACTTTTTTATAGAAGATGAAGAAACTGGGCTTTATCATAGATTTGAAGAAATTCATTATGAAAAGGCTTATACAATAGAAAAAATAAAAAAACTTATAGAAAAGTCGGGGCTAACTCTTTTAGGAGTTTATGATGAACTTACTTTTAATAAACCTAAAGAAGATAGTCAACGAGTATTTTTTGTAGCTTGTGAAAATGGAAAATAATTAAATATAAAGGAGATAAAAATGGATTATATTTTAAGAGCAACTGCTGGAGATGGAAGTGTTAGAGTATTTATAGCTAATACAAAAGAAACTGTACAACAAGCATTTTTACATCATAAAACATCACCTGTTATGTCTGCTGCATTAGGTAGAGCATTAACAGCTGTATCTATTATGGGTAGTATGTTAAAGGCAGATGATGATTTAGTTACTATAAGAATAAATGGTGATGGTCCAGGTAAAGGCTTAATTGTTACAGGGGATAGTAAAGCAAGAGTTAAAGGTTATCCTTTTAACCCTATTGTAGATATACCTTTAAAACCTAATGGTAAATTAGATGTACAAGGAGCTTTAGGTGAAGGTAGTCTTACTATTATAAAAGATATGGGGCTTAAAGAACCTTATGTTGGACAAATTCCACTTGTATCTGGTGAAATAGCAGAAGATTTAACTTATTATTTTGCAAAATCTGAACAAACACCTTCAGCTGTTAGTTTAGGTGTATTAGTAGATAGAGACTACTCTATAAAACAAGCTGGTGGATTTATAATACAAGTTATGCCAAATGCTGATGAAAATATAATAAGTAGTTTAGAAAATAAACTTGCTACTATGAAATCCTTTACTACTCTTTTAGAAGAAGGTAACACAATAGAAAATATACTTGATATGCTTTTAGGTGAATTTGGTGTTAATATACTTGATAAAATACCAGTAGAATTTTATTGTAATTGTTCTAAAGAAAAAGTAGAAAAAGCATTAATAAGTATAGGTAAAGAAGAATTACAAAATATAATAGAAGAAGATAAAAAAGCAACTTTACATTGTCATTTTTGTAATAAAGACTATGAATTTAATGAACAAGATTTAGTTAATCTTTTAAATGAATGTACAAAATAATATTATATATGGCTGTAGACTTTGTCTACAGCCTTAATTTTATTATAAATTACTTTTTATATTAAAAACCTTTAATAAATTAGGGTTTATAAATATCATATTCTTATTTAATTCTAAAGCATAATCTATAGTATTTTTTGTACCACTAGTTGAATATTTTTCATCATATACAGCAATAATAACGCTAGAATGGTCTACAAGAAATTTATTTCTTTTAAAATAACAATTAGCATCATATTCTTTTTGTAGAAGTAATGCTTTATCACAATTTTTAATAATATAATTAAATCTTATTTTATAATCTTCTGCCCACCTTTCAGACTGATTTTTAAAAGGCATTATACAATATAACTCAATATCATTAAATTTTCTTTTTAAATCTAAAACTATTTCAGCACACCACATATCAACACCCATAGCACAACCAGTAAGAAAAACTTTATAACCAGATAAATATAAATTTTCTATTTCATTAATTAATAAAGATTTTAATTTTATACAATCAACATTATTTTCATTATAACCAAATGAAAACTTGCTTGGTCTATGTCCAGTAAAAGAAACATTTTTCCTCATATTAAAACTCCTTAAAAAAATATATATAATGTACACATAATATATTTTAATATTATATAATTTAAAAGTCTATATTAAAAGATAATATATGTAATAATATTATATTAAAATATAGGAGGTTTATATGGAATTAAGAATATTAGAAATTTTAGAAAGTAAAAATAAAACTAAATATTGGTTATATAAACAACTTGGTATGAGCTATCAAAATTTTAATAAAATGGTAAGTAATCAAACAAAATCTATACGTTTTGAAATATTAGAGGCTTTATGTCAAATATTAGAATGTACTCCAAACGAAATATTTAAGTATGATAAAACTATTTTAAATAAAAAATAAAAAATAAAAATATGCAAAAAATAAGACAAGATATAAATATAGGTAAAAATATAAAAAGATTAAGAAACTTGAATAAATTAACTCAAGAACAAGTAACTATAAAACTACAATTACAAGGTATTGACATTTCAAGAAGTATTTACTCACAAATAGAATTAGGTACTTATAATATAAAAGTTTCTGAACTTATAGGTCTTAAAAATATCTTTAATGTGGATTTTAATTCTTTTTTTGAAAATCTTGAGTAACTTATACAATCATAAAAAATATATGAGTAAAATTTTTATTAATAATATTAATAAATTATTGACAAATAAATAATTTAATTCTTTTATGTATTTATTATCAATTAATATTATAAAAGATTGTATTTAAAAAAAGATTATGATATTATAATAATATAAAAATACTTATATGTAGCACGGAGTAAAACTATGAATATAAATAGAAATTATAAAGATAGTGTTTTTATTAAATTATTTTCAAATAAAAAGGAAATAATAAAATTATATAATACTATAAAAGGTACTAAATATAGTGTAAATAAAACAGATATAGATATAATAACATTAGAAAATGTTCTTTATATGGAACGAAATAATGATTTATGTTTTACAATAGATGATAAATTTGTAGTGTTAATAGAACACCAAAGCTCAATTAATGAAAATATGCCTTTAAGATTTTTATTATATATAGCTAGAGAATATGAAAAGCTATTAGATACTGATAATATATATAAAAGAAAATTAATAAAAGTACCAACGCCAGAATTTATAGTGTTATATAATGGGGAAAGTAATTATCCAGAAAATAAAAAATTATATTTGTCAGATGCTTTTAAGGTAAAGGAAAATTCAAAATTAGAATTAGTTGTAGATGTTATAAATATAAACTATGATAAAAATACAAATATAATAAATAAATCTAAAACATTAAAAGAATATAGTTATTTTATATATTTAGTAAGAAAATATATAAATGAATATAAAGATAAAATACAAAAAGAAGAATTAATAAAAACAAGTATCGAAAAAGCAATTAAAGATTGCATAGAACAAAATATATTAAAACAATTTTTAAAGCTAAATAGTAGTGAGGTGGTAAATATGTTATATACAGAATTTAACATTGAAAAAGCTCAAGAAATATGGACTAAAGAAGCCTTTGAAGATGGATTAGAAAAAGGTCTTGAACAAGGTATTGAACAGGGTATTGAACAAGGTCTTGAACAAGGTATAAAATTTCAAATAAAATCTTTAAATAAGTTTGGTATATGTAAGGAAGATATAATAAAAGAAATAAAAGAAAGTTACAAGTTAACAGATGAACAAGTCAAAAAATATTTTGATTAAATAATATAAAGGACATATTTAAAAATAGATAACAAAACCAATACAATATTTGGAATAAGTTCTAAATTTTAAAATAAAAGACATATTGAAAATTTTTCAATATGTCTTTTATTTTAAAATTTATTTTTTACTTGCTTTTTTTCTAAGGTTAGCATCTAATATTTTCTTTCTTATTCTAAGGTTTTCTGGTGTAACTTCTACAAGTTCATCATCTGTAATAAATTCAATACATTTTTCTAAACTCATATTTATAGGTGGTGTTAATTTTAATGCATCATCTGCACCAGATGAACGAGTATTAGTAAGTTGTTTTTTCTTACAAACATTTACTTCCATATCCCCACTTCTTGCATTTCTACCAACAACCATACCAGAATACACTTTTGTAGCAGGGCCTATAAATAAGTCCCCTCTTTCTTGTGCATTATATAAACCATAAGTTACAGCTTCACCAGATTCAAAAGCTACTAATGAACCTTGTGGACGGCTTACTATTTCACCTTTGTATGGTTCATAATCATTAAATATTGTATTTAATATACCATTACCTTTAGTATCTGTTAAAAATTCACTTCTATAACCTATAAGTCCTCTAGCTGGTATATTAAATTCTAATCTTGTATAACCACCTTTAGATGGCACCATATTTATCATTTCGCCTTTTCTTGTACCTAATTTTTCTATAACATTTCCCACAAATTCTTCTGGTACATCAATAGTAGCTATTTCCATAGGCTCATAACGACTTCCGTCTATATCTTTAAATAAAACTTCTGGGCGTGATACTTGGAACTCATAGCCTTCTCTACGCATAGTTTCTATTAATATAGATAAATGAAGCTCACCACGACCACTTACTTTAAATGAGTCAGCATTTTCTGTATCTTCTACTCTAAGACTAACATCTGTATTTAATTCTTTTTGTAATCTATCCCTTAAATGTCTACTTGTAACAAATTTACCTTCCATACCAGCAAATGGACTGTCATTTACTGAAAAAGTCATAGCTATTGTAGGTTCTGAAATTTTATTAACTTCTATAGGTTGTGGATTTTCTACACAAGCAATAGTGTCCCCTATTTGTATATCTGGTATACCACTAACAGCTACAATTGAACCAACTGTTGCCGATTTTACTTCTACTCTTTCAAGTCCTTCATATTCATAAAGTTTATTTACTTTTACTTTATAATTTTTTTCTGGGTCATTGAAGTTTACTACACAAGCATCTTGATTTACTCTTATAGTACCATTTTCTACTTTACCTATACCTATTCTACCTACATACTCATTATAGTCAATAGTAGTAACAAGCATTTGAACACCTGCTTCCATATCCCCAACTGGTGCTGGTATATAGTCTATAATAGTGTCAAAAAGGCATTTCATATCTTCTGCTTCCATAGCTTTATCTGCTTCCATAGAGGCTTTACCTGCTTTTGCTGATGCAAAAACAAAAGGTGCATCTAATTGCTCATCTGTTGCATCAAGTTCAATGAAAAGTTCTAATATTTCATCTACAACTTCATCTGGTCTTGCCTCTGGTTTATCAATTTTATTTACACATACAACAACTGGTAATTTTAAAGATAAAGCATTTTTTAAAACAAATTTTGTTTGTGGCATAGCACCCTCATAAGCATCTACTACAAGTACAACACCATCAACCATTTTTAAAACACGCTCAACTTCTCCACCAAAATCTGCGTGTCCTGGAGTATCTACAATATTAATTTTTTTATCTTCATAATATACAGAAGTATTTTTAGAAAGTATAGTAATACCTCTTTCTCTTTCTATATCTCCAGAGTCCATTACTCTCTCTCTAATTACTTGATTTGACCTAAAAGTACCACTTTGTTTTAAAAGTTCATCAACAAGTGTCGTTTTTCCGTGGTCAACGTGTGCTATAATAGCAATATTTCTTACATCTTCTCGTTTATTCACAATTTTTTCCTACTCTCTATTAATTTTCTTCAAGTTATTTTAACACAAAAAACACATATTTTCAAGATATATAAAAATGTAAATTAATATTATCACACAAAAAAAGCTAGGCTTACCTAGCTTACAAATAGCGGAAGAGGGATTTGAACCCCCGACACCACGGGTATGAACCGTGTGCTCTAGCCAACTGAGCTATTCCGCCTTATTAAAAATATGCTATATTATAATAACATATTTTAGGTTTTATGAAAAGATTTAAAAATAAAGTGGGAACAACAGGGCTCGAACCTGTGACCCCTTGCTTGTAAGGCAAGTGCTCTCCCAGCTGAGCTATGCTCCCAAAAGTAGCGGAAGAGGGATTTGAACCCCCGACACCACGGGTATGAACCGTGTGCTCTAGCCAACTGAGCTATTCCGCCTTATTAAAATATGCTATATTATAATAACATATTTTAAATTTTATGAAAAAATTAAAAATAAAGTGGGAACAACAGGGCTCGAACCTGTGACCCCCTGCTTGTAAGGCAGGTGCTCTCCCAGCTGAGCTATGCTCCCGCAGTCGTCAATGGGAACAACAGGGCTCGAACCTGTGACCCCTTGCTTGTAAGGCAAGTGCTCTCCCAGCTGAGCTATGCTCCCACATCTAACGACAAAATATATTATATCAACATCTTCCAAATATGTCAAGCACTTTGTATAAAAAAATATAAAAAATTTTTCCTTAAAGTATAATTTACAATATATTTTAGACTTTTTAATAAAATATATTTGTTGACACACTTATTAATGTGTTTTAATATAATAACATAAATAACATTTAACATTTACACAAAAAAGCAGAGGAATTCTATTCCTCTGCTTTTTTTGTATCTAAAATACTACATGTTCTACGCATGGCTCCAAAAGACTGTGCCTATGGAGATAAAATATATAGAAATATAAAATAAAGATTGATATTACAAAGTTTAAAACAAATAATATAATATTAAATTTTATAAAATAATATATAAATATTTATATATTATTTTTTTTATTTCTTTTATTTTTAATAGCTTTAATTATTTTAGATAAATTTTCTATTATTATATAAATAACACAAAATATTATAAACCAAGAAATAACATCAACAGATAAATTTTCCTTTTTTATAATACCTAATTTATTTAGTCCAAATTGTATCCAATATGTTATAACACCTGTAAATATTGTAACAATAAAATTTCTAATTTTACCCATATATTTTATCCTTTCTTTATAAAATTAGTTAACTCTAAAAAAACTACTGGCTATATTTATATCTTTAGCTATTTGTTCTTTTAATTCATTTATACCATTAAATTTTTTAACACTTCTTATCCAATCATAAAAATAAACTTCTATATTTTGATTGTATAAATTTTGATTAAAGTCAAAAATATAAGTTTCTATTGTTCTATGAGTGTTATTAACAGTAGGATTTGTACCTATATTAGTTATACTGTCATAAAGTTTATTATTATATTTTGTTTTTGTTATATAAACACCATCTGGTGGTAAAAGTTTATTTTTAGGTGGTATAATATTAGCTGTAGGAAAACCAATAGTTCTACCTAATTTATTACCTTCTACAACTTGTCCAAAAATATAATAAGGTTTATTAAGTAATAAATTAGCTTTTTTAATATTTCTATTGTTTATACATTCTCTAATAATAGAACTGCTAACTCTTTCACCATCTATAACAATATTAGATATTTTTATAACTTGTATTCCTTTTTGTTCTCCTAATTGTTTAAGTATATTTACATTACCACTTCTATCTTTTCCAAAGCAATAATCTTCACCAACAACAAGAATTTTACAATTTAGTTTTTCTATTAAAATATCAACAAATTTTTCTGGACTAATGTTAGAAAAATCTTTTGTAAAAGGATATTTTATAAAAAAATCTATATTTTCTTTTTCCATTTCAATATTTTTTTCTTCTTCAGAAAAAATATAATAAAATGGCATATTATTTTTTACTATTTCTAAAGGGTGTGGACTAAAAGTTATAACAATAGATTTTAAATTTTTTTCTAAAGCACATTTTCTAGTAGTAGTAATAAGTTTTTTATGACCTATATGTATACCGTCAAAGTTCCCTATAGTAACAACTGTTTTTTGATTTTCTTTTTCATCAAAAATATTAAAATTGTCAATTATTTTCATTTTTTCACCTCTATAACAACATAGTTAAAGGCTTTATATAGTCTTGTAAAACAATATATATACCTATAAGGTTATTATTTTCATCATATATAATTATTTTTTCATTTTCTTTTAAATTTTCTTTATTTTTTACAAAATTATAACTTATCTTATTACCATTATATAAAAATTTATTAGCTTTATTTATAACAACAAACTTTTTATAATCTGATAAAATACTATCCATAGATATTAAAATAGTATCTAATTTATTATTTTCTAAAATATTATCAATATCTTCTAACTTTATAGCATCATCTATATAAAAATTACCTGTTCTAGTCCTTAAAAGGTAACTCATATGTGCACCACAACCAAGTTTTTCACCTATATCATTACATAAAGCCCTTATATAAGTACCTTTTGAACATAAAACTGTTATTTCAAAATGTTCTTTATCTATAAATTTTGTTACTTCTATATTGTATATAGTTATTTTACGTTGTTTTCTTTCTATTTCTTTTCCTTCTCTAGCTAATTCATAAAGTTTTTTTCCATTTATTTTTATAGCAGAGTACATAGGAGGTGTTTGCATTATTTCCCCTTTAAAAGAATTAACTATATTTAATATATCATTTTCACTACAATTAACTTGTCTTTCTTCTATAACTTCCCCTGAGCTATCTTGTGTAGTTGTTGTTTTACCTAATGTTACAATAGCTTTATATTCTTTTATAGAAGAGGCTATATATTCTGAAAGTTTAGTAGCTTTCCCAACACATATAGGCAATACTCCCATTGCATCTGGGTCTAATGTTCCAGTATGACCTGTTTTAATTTTTCCTAATTTCTTTCGCACGATATTTACAATATCGTGCGAAGTAAAACCTTTTTCCTTATATATATTTATAACACCAGATATATTTTCCATATTTTTCATCTTTCTTTATAAATTATACACTTCTTATTTTTTGTAAAACAACTTCTTTAGCTTGTTGTATAGTCATATCTTTTAATGTAGCACCTGCTGCTAAAATATGACCTCCTCCACCAAAGTAACTTGCTATTTTATTTACATCAATAGTTTTAGACCTAAAACTTACTTTTATAGAACCATCTTCTTTTTCATATATAAATACAGAAACATTTATACCTTTTGTATCTAGTAAATATTGAATAATATTTCCTGTATTTTTATGACTACAACCTAAACTTACTATTTCATCATTTGATAAAGTAGAAACTATTATATCATTTTCTATATATATATTTTGGATACTTCTAGCTAATAGCTTACTACTTTCTAAAGAGTGTAAAGTTAAAACATTTGAATGTATTTTAACACTATCTACACCTAAACTTATAAGCTCCCCTGCTATTTGGTGTGTTCTATTAGTTGTGCAATTATGCTTAAAACCACCTGTATCAAAAACAATACCTGTATAAATATAGGTTGCAATATTCAAATCTAATTTACCCATATGATTTATTATTTCAAACATAATTTCAGATGTAGAAGATGCTTTAGGATTTACTATATTTAATTTACCAAAATTATCATTACTAATATGATGGTCTATATTTACTGTATATTTAGCTTTTTCAAAAATTTCTTTAGCAAATCCTAATCTTTTTATATCTCCACAATCTAAACTTATAAATAAATCTACATCTTTTATATTATTATAGTCTTCTCTATAAATCATATTGTCATTTTTAATATATTCATAACTATTTCCATAGTCTTCTAATAATACAATAGGATTTTTATTCATCTTTCTTAAAGCACTACAAAATGCAAAACAAGAAGATATAGCATCACCATCTGGTGATATATGCCCAGCTAAAACTATATTATTACTTTTTTCAACTAGTTCTATAAAAGGTTTTATATTTTCATAAATATTACTCACCTTTGTTTACCTCATCTATTAATTTTGATATTCTTATACTATATTCAAGAGAATCATCTAATTCAAACTTGAATTCTGGAGTATTTCTTAAATTTATTCTTGTTGCTACTTGTTTTCTAATAAAACCACTAGCATTTTTTAAGCCCTCCATAACTTCTTTTTTCTGTTCATCATCACCTAAAACACTAATATAAACTTTACAGTATTTTAAATCATTTGTAGTTTCTACTTTTAAAACACTTGTCATAACTCCTATTCTTGGGTCTTTAAGTTCAGAACGAACTATTTCTGATAATTCTTTTTTAATTTCATCATTTATTCTAATCATTCTTGTATTATTTTTCATAAAAAATCATTCCTTTTTAGTGTGGTATTTGCTCCATTATAAATGCTTCTACTTGGTCACCTTCTTTAATATCATTAAATTTATTAAATAAAAGACCACATTCATAACCTGCATTAACTTCTTTAACATCATCTTTAAATCTTCTAAGAGCAGCAAGTTCACCTTCATATACAACTATGCCATCTCTTATAATTCTTACTTGAGAATTTCTAACTATTTTACCATCTGTTACATAAGAGCCTCCAATAGTACCAACTCCTGAGGCTTTAAATATTTGTCTAATTTCTGCGTGTCCTGTAACTTTTTCTTCATACACTGGGTCAAGCATACCTTTCATAGCAGCAGTTATATCTTCTATAGCATTATATATTACACGATATAATCTAACATCTACTTTTTGGTCTTCTGCAACAGATTTAGCAGTATTTTCTGGACGAACATTAAAACCTATAATAATAGCATTAGATGCACTAGCAAGCATAACATCTGATTCTGTAATAGCACCAACACCACCGTGAATAGTACGTATTCTTACTTCTTCATTAGATAATTTTTCAAGGCTTGAACGTACTGCTTCAACAGAACCTTGTACATCTGCCTTAATAACTATATTAAGTTCTTTCATATTACCAGATTGAATTTGTGTGAATAAATCATCTAAAGATACTTTTTGAGGTGTAGACTTAATCATATCTACTCTATCTTTAGCTATAACTGCCTCTGCTACTTGTCTTGCTTGTTTATCATTTTTAGCTACATAGAAACTATCACCAGCTGAAGGTACTTCACTAAGACCTAGTATTTCTACTGGCATAGATGGTCCTGCCGATTTAACTTTTTGACCTTTATCATTCATCATAGCTCTTATTTTACCATAACAAGAACCAGCAACAATAGGGTCACCTACTCTTAATGTACCACTTTGTACTAATATAGTAGCAACAGAACCTCTTCCTTTATCAAGTTTAGCTTCTATAACTGTACCTCTAGCTCTTTTCTTATGATTAGCTTTAAGCTCTTTCATTTCAGCTACAAGTATAATCATTTCTAAAAGGTTATCAATACCTTGTTTACTAACTGCTGATACTGGTACACATATAGTATCACCACCCCAGTCTTCAGCTAAAAGACCATATTCTGTAAGCTCTTGTTTAACTCTATCTGGATTAGCACTTTCTTTGTCTATTTTGTTAATAGCTACTATTATTTCTACTCCTGCTGCTTTTGCGTGATTTATAGCTTCTATAGTTTGTGGCATAACACCATCATCTGCTGCAACAACAAGTATAGCAATATCTGTAACACTTGCACCACGCATACGCATAGCTGTAAATGCTTCATGTCCTGGTGTATCTAAAAATGTAATAGGTTTCTCATCAATAGAAACAGTATAAGCACCTATATGTTGTGTAATACCACCTGCTTCTTTTTCTGTTACACGACTTTTTCTAATAGCATCTAAAAGGGAAGTTTTACCATGGTCAACGTGTCCCATAACTACAACTACTGGTGGTCTTTCTTCAAGATTTTTTTCATCTTCCTCTTCTTCTTTAAATGCTTCTTCTAATATATCAACTTCTGGAGCTTCTTCTGTTAAAACATCAAATTCTTCACATATAGAAGATGCAAGGTCAAAATCTATTTCTTGATTAAGATTTGCCATAACACCTCTTTTCATAAGACGCATAACTAAATCTGAACTTGTTGTTTCTAATTTTTCTGCTAATTCTTTAACTGTAATAGACTTTTCAATTTGTATAATTTTAATATCATCAACCATTTTTACCTCTTTTTCACCCTTTTTAGATTTTTTTTCTTTTTTATTTTCTTTATTATTATTTGAAATATTAGTTATTTCTATATCACTTTTTTTAGAAGAATTTTCTTCTGTATAATATTCTAATATAAGTTCTGCATCTTTCTCATCAATACTACTAGAATGACTTTTGACTTCTATACCAAACTCTGCTAATTTTTCTATAAGTTCTTTATTATCAATTTCTCTTTTAATTTCTTCACTTATTTTCTTTCTTAGTTCGTGTACTCTAATTTTTCCCAAATAAATCACCCCTGTTTAATATCATCTTGTATATACTGCTTTATCTTATTAGAAAATCCTTCATCTAAAATAGCAAATACAGTTCTATTAATTTTGCCTATACTATGACTAAGTATTTCTTTTTCACCATATATATTATAATCTATTTTATAATAAAAAGATTTATTTTCAAATTTCTTTTTTGTATTTTGTGATGCATCACTAGCTATAATTACATATAATGCACTACCATCTTGTAAAGCTTTTTCTACAGCAAATTCTCCTGATACTATTTTACCTGCCTTTTGACAAATAGATAGTAAAGATAATAATTTCTTATTCATTTAAAATCAACTCATTTCTAAGTTTTTCATATATGTCTTTTGGTATAGCTGACTTAAAAGAACGTTCTAGTCCTTTAGATTTAAAAGCCTTTTCAAGACATTCTATATTTTTACATATATAAGCCCCACGCCCAGACATTTTTCCTGTTAAATCTATTGTATATTGATTTTCATCTATTCTTACAACTCTTATAAGTTGTTTTTTTTCTTTCATTTCTTGACAGCCTGTGCATTTTCTAAGAGGAACTTTCCTTTTTATCATAAACTGCCTCCTATATTACATATCAAAATCATCTATATCTACATCTTCATATACATCAGTTTCTAAGTCAAAATCATCTAAGTCTACATCTTCATAAATTTTGCTTAAATCTTCCGTTACATTTTCATTTTCTTCAAAATTATTTTCTTTTGTCTCTTCTTTTAAGTAAACTTGTTTATTTTCAAAATCTATAAAATTTGTTGCTTTTGCTTGTTCTTCACTTTTAATATCTATTTTCCAACCTGTAAGTCTAGCAGCTAAACGTACATTTTGACCTTCTTTACCTATACCAAGTGATAATTGTTCATTTGGTACTACTACTTTTGCTATTCTTTCTGTTTCATTTAACTCTATTGCTATAACTTCACAAGGTTTTAAAGCTTCTGCTATATAAAATTTAGGGTTTTCATTCCAAGTTATAATATCTATTTTTTCCCCTTTTATTTCTTTTATAATAGCATTTATTCTACTACTATTATTTCCTATACAAGAACCTACAGCATCTACATTAGGATTTTTTGAACAAACTGACATTTTAGTTCTAGAACCTGCTTCTCTAACTATCCCTTTTATTTCTATTGTACCATCATAAATTTCTGGTACTTCAAGTTCAAAAAGTCTTTTTACAAGGTCAGCATGTGCTCTAGATGCAGTTATTTTTGTACCTTTTCCAAGTTTAACAACATTACATATATATATTTTTATTCTATCATGAACATTATATGTTTCTGTTGGTACTTGTTCTTTTAATGGTATTATAGCATCAATAGGTCCAAGTGAAACTATTATATTTTTATTTTCTATTTTTCTTATTATACCTGTATCAATTTCATTCTTTTTAACAACAAATTGATTATATATTTTTTCTCTTTCTGCTTCTCTAAATTTTTGTACTACAACTTGCTTTGCTGCTTGTGCAGAAATACGTCCAAAATCTTTAGGTATAATAGGTATATCCACTATATCACCATATTCATAATTTGGATTTATTTCTTTTGCTTCTTCAAGAGATATTTCTAAAAAAGCATCATAAACATCTTCTGTTACTTCTTTTTGTGCAAAAACTTTTACTTCTCCTGTTTCTCTGTCTATATCCACTTTAATATTTTGTGAAGTACCAAAATTTTTTTTACAAGCAGATATTAAAGAGTTTTCTATTGCTTGAAAAATTTCTTCTCTGTCTATTCCTTTTTGTTTTTCTATTAGCTGTAAAGCTTTCATAAGTTCACGGCTATTCATTATTATATCCTCCTTAAAACTATATTTATACAATTAATATTAAAATATAACTGCTAAACGACATATTGCAACATCTTTTTTATTAAAACTTATTTCTTGATTATCTTCTTTTATAACTATTTTATCATCTACAAGTCCTATTAATTCACCTTGAAATTCTTTTACTTTGTCAATAGGTTTATAAAGTTTAATATCTACAATACGTCCTTTATATTTTATATACTCACTATCTTTTTTTAGAACTCTATCTATACCAGGAGAACTAACTTCTAATATATAAGCTTTGTCTATAAAATCATCTTCTTCTAACTTTTGCTCTAAATATCTACTAACTATTTCACAATCATTAATAGAAAATCCACCTTCTTTATCAATATAAAGTCTTAAATAATAGTTAGCCCCTTCTTTTACAAACTCTGTTTCTACAAGCTCATAATTATTTTGCTCAATAATAGGCATAACATATTCTTCTACTTTTTTAATAATATCTTTTGTTTGCACAAATAGGCTCCTTTCTTTAAAATAAATTACAACTTTACATTACTATACAAAACAAGAGTGGGCAAAACCCACTCTCAAAAGTTAATTAATATTTTGTATATATTATACCATTAAATAGTATTTATTGCAATAGCCATTTTATACTATTTCATACCAATAAACATACCTAAAATATAAGGTATTAACCATATAGCCCATACAACTATACTAAATTTATGAAAAAATCTTTTTGCATTATCATCTTTTTTAATAATAATAATAGTTGCCCAAATAGCATGAAAAGCCATTAATAATAAGGCTATTAAACCTGTTATACCATGTGCATTAAAACTAAATCCACCTTCAGCAATTTTACTCATAATAGAAGTTCCTGCTGTATCAAAAATAAAACCAAACCAAAATAAAATTGTATGAAATATTGTTAATTCGCCTTTTTTCTTTTCTCCAAAAACACCTATTGTATAAAATACTAATGCTAATGTAATAAATGTAATAGCCATAATAAGTAATTTAGGCATAATTTATCCCCCTTATATTTTTAATTATTAAAAATGAACAATGTTCATTTTACTATATTTTACACTTAATGTCAAGTCTATTAAAATGAAAAAAGTAGAATAATAACTAAAAAATTATTATTCTACTTTTTCTTTAATATAAAAATCTATTATGCATCATATAATACATTACCTTTAACAACTGTTGCAAGTACATCACCAAAGACTTTCATATTTTCATATGGAGAATATTTTGCTCTTGATAAAAATTCACTACTTTTTACTATTTTTTCTTTATCTATATCTATAATTATAATATCTGCATCAAACCCTTCTTTTATTTCACCCTTATTTTCAAATCCTAAAATTTTAGCTGGATTTTTACTCATTAAAAGTGTTATATCTTCTATTGAAAAATTACCTTCCTTTATAAGTTTTGTATTTGTAATATTAAATGCTGTATCTAAATTTGATATACCAAATTCTGCTCGTTCAAATTCTGTAACTTTCTTTTCATATAATGAAGGTGAATGACCTGAAGCTATAATATCTATTGTACCATCTTTAAGCCCTTCTTTTATTGCCTCTATATCTTCTTCTTCTCTAAGTGGTGGCATAACTTTTGCAAATGTATTATAATTATCTACTTCTCTATCTGTAAGTGTAAAATAATGTGGTGCTGTACTACAAGTTACATTTACCCCTTCTTTTTTAGCTTGTCTAACTAATTCTACTGCCCCTTTTGTTGTTATATAAGACATATGTACTTTAGCTCCTGTATATTTAGCTAAAATAATATTTTTAGAAATTTCTATTTCTTCAGCCTCTCTAGGTATTCCTATAAGACCTAATTTTGTAGCCATACAACCATAATTTATTGTACCATTTTTTGATAAATTAGGTTCTATTAAAGTAGTCATAACTGAAACATTAAACATTTTAGAATATAAAAATATATCCCTTAAAAGCGTTGTATTTTCTATTGGTTTGCCTCCATCAGATATAGCTACAACACCTGTCAAAATCATTTCACCTATTTCAGATATTTCTTTACCCTCTCCACCTTTTGTCATATTTCCAAGTGGATATAAATTTATATTTGATAAGCCTTTACATTTAGAATGTATATATTCTACAACAGTTTTATTATCAACTATAGGTTTAGCTGCTGAAGATGTTACTATACTTGTAAAACCACCTTTTGCCCCTGCCTCTGTAAGTTTAGCAACATTATCTTTACTTTCATAACCATTTTCAAATATTTCACACCCTATATCAATAAAACCTGGTAAAACATATTTGTTTTTAGCATCTAATATTTTTATGTTTTCAATATTTATATTTTTATCTATTTTTTTTATAATGCCTTCTTCTATATAAATATCTTTTATATCTTTTTCTAATATACCATTAGAAACAATTTTTGCATTTTTAATTAATAAATTCATTATTATACCCCCATTCCTAAAGATAATAAATATAATAAAGCCATACGTACAGCAACACCATTAGTTATTTGGTCGTCCATTAATACACGTGTACTTTCTAATATAGAAGTAGATATTTCTATACTTTTATGTGGCATACCTGGGTGCATAACAATAGCATCTTTACTAGCATAAGAAAGTAAAGTTTCATCTAACTTAAAGAAATTTTTATATTCATTAAAAGAGGCTAATTTACTACCATAAATATACTCATCTTGTAATCTAAGTGTCATTATAACATCTGCATCTTTAACAGCATCTTTAGGGTTATAATATACTTTTACTCCAAATTTATCAAGCTGTGGAGGTATCATAGTAGGTGGTCCTGAAACACATACATCTGCCCCCAATTTTAAAAGTCCCCAAATATTACTTCTTGTTACTCTAGAACTTTCTACATCACCAATAATAGCAACTTTTAATCCTTTAAAATCACCTTTTTTATTTTTTATTGTCATAAGGTCTAACAAAGCCTGACTTGGATTTTCATTTATACCATCACCAGCATTTATAACACTAGCATTTACATTTTTTGCTATAAATTTTGCACTACCACTCATAGGATGTCTACATATAATAAAATCTGCTCCCATTTGGTCAATTGTTCTTCCCATTTCGTGTAAATTTTCATATCTATTATTTATTTGACTATCTTCACCATTTTGTGATACTACTATATCTACTATATTTGCACTTAAATATTGTGCAGCTAATTCATAAGATAGTTTAGCTCTTACACTTTTTTCGTAAAATAAAACTATTACAGATTTTCCTTCTAAATAAGGTGATTTTTTATTTTTTTTCCCTATAACATGTTTCATAGTTTCAGCTGTTTCTAATATATATAATATTTCTTCTGCACTTATATCCATAAGGCTTATAAAATCTTTTCTTCTAAATATCATAAACTTTTCTCCTTCTCATTTATTATAATTTTTTTAAAAGTTCTTTAAAGTATTGTGGTAGTTCTGTTTCAAATTCCATATATTCATTAGTTGTAGGGTGTATAAAACCTAAAACTTTTGCGTGTAAAACTTGACCTATTAAATTAAACGGTTGTTTTTCTTTTCCATAAACATTATCACCTAAAAGAGGATTTCCTATATAAGCCATATGTACCCTTATTTGATGTGTTCTACCTGTTTCTAATTTCAATCTAATAAAAGTATACTTTTTAAATCTTTGTAATACCTCATAATGTGTTACTGCTCTTTTTGAATTTTTATCAGTAACAGCCATTTTCTTTCTATCTATTGGGTGTCTACCTATAGGTGCATCTATCGTTCCAGTATCATTTTTTAAATTATTATATACAATAGCATAGTATACTCTTGTCATAGAATGGTCTTCTAATTGACTTGCTAAACTTTGATGTGCTTTATCATTTTTAGCTATTATAAGTATTCCTGAAGTATCCTTGTCTATTCTGTGGACTATACCTGGACGCATAATTCCATTTATACCAGATAAGTTGTCTTTACAATGAAACATTAAAGCGTTTACTAACGTTCCTGAATAATGTCCATTTGCGGGGTGTACAACCATATTTTGTGGCTTATTTACAAGTATTATATCATCATCTTCATAAACTATATCAAGTGGTATATTTTCTGGCAAAATATCTATTTCTTTAGGTTCTTCTATATTAACAACTATTTTATCATTTTCTTTAAGTTTATAATTTTTATTAATATTTTTATTATTCACTAAAATTTCTTTTTCTTCTATAAGTTTTTGTATTCTACTTCTTGAAATATCTTGTAAATTATCATTTAAAAAACTATCTATTCTTTTATTTTCATTTTCTTTTGATATTATAAACTCTAATTGTTGCAAAATTAATCTTCCTTTTCTTTTTTATCTTTTTTAGGTTCTTCTGAAAAAATTATTACAATAGCTAATAAAAATGTACCTAAACAGACAAATATATCTGCTACATTAAAAACTGCAAATTCTTTTCCCCAAAATATAAAATGAAACATATCTACAACATAACCCCTAAATAATCTATCTATCATATTGCCTATTGCACCTGAAGCTATAAATATTATAGATAATTTTCCTAATGGTAAAAGTTTATTTTTTGGCAACTTATTATAATAGTATATACAAAATATTGTTGCTATTATTGCTATTACTATAAATATCCATCTTGCCCCTTGTAACATACCAAAAGCAGCACCTCTATTTTCTACATAGGTTAAATAAAAAAAATTATCTATAATTTTTATTGAACCTAGTGGCTTTAATTTTTCTAAACATATAAACTTAACTACTTGGTCAAAAATTATAAATATCATAACATACATAAATGGTAGTATTTTTTTCATTTTATCCCTCCAATGCATAGCTTATAGCATCTAATATTATATCTTGCGATAAATCACTTGTGGAAAAAGCCTTACCTACGCTTTTTAGCATAATAATTTTTATTTTTTTATTATCATTTTTTTTATCATATAACATATTTTTATATATGTTATTTATATTAAAATCTCTTTTAATATAAACATTAAAATATTTAAACAATTCTTTTACTTGTTCAATATCTTTTTCATTTATAAGATTATTTTTATATGATATGTACATACTAGCTATTATACCTATTGCTACACTTTGTCCATGTAATATGTCAAATTTACTTTCCGTTTCTATTGCGTGTCCAAAAGTATGACCAAAATTTAAAAGTTCTCTTATACCATTTTCTTTTTCATCAATAGAAACTATGTATGACTTTATTTTACAAGATTTATATATCATTTGTGCTAATGTATCTTTATCATAACTCTTTATTTTTTCTTTTTTATAAATTATAAAATCTAAATACTCTTTATCTAAAATATACCCATACTTTATAACCTCTACCATACCATTTTCAAATTGTTCTATTGGTAAAGTTTTTAAAGTATTTATATTTATGTATACTAATGAAGGATTATAAAAACTACCTATTATATTTTTTTTACCTAAAAAATCTACACCTGTTTTACCTCCTATACTACTATCAACTTGTGATAATAAAGTTGTTGGAATTTGTATAAAATTTATACCTCTCATATATGTAGAAGCTACAAAACCTGATATATCACCAATAACACCTCCACCTAGTGCTATTAAAAGGCTTTTTCTATCTATTCCATTATTTAATAAAAACTCATATATATTGTATATTTCATTTAAATTTTTACTTTCTTCCCCCGAATTTAAAATATAAGTAAAAATTTTATCTTCTGCAAACATACCTTTTATACTATGTAAATAATATTTAGATACATTTTCATCTGTTAAAATCACTATACTATTATAGTTTATATTATCTTTTTTTATAAATTTTTTAAGATTATAAAAGTTTTCTTCTACATATATATTATATTTTTTATTTACATTAATATTGTACATATTCATTTCTCCTTATCTTTTAACATTTTACCATATTTTTTTAAATTTATCTATACATTTTATTATATATTTATGTAAATTTATTACACAATAATTTTTTATAAATTAAGAAAATTTTTTTGTATAAAATTATATTCTTTGTATAATATATTTTTTATATTTATATTATTTAGTATAATATTAAACTAATTGTTGACAAATAAAATAGTTTTTTTTATAATATAATCATAATAATCCTTAATAATTTAATTATAACAATTTTTTAATATTTATATACTTTATAAAAATGTATATTTTTATTTAAAAAAATAATACTATAATTATTTTAAAGTAAGGAGTGAATAATATGGATAATAAAAAGGTTATTAAATCATTAAAAGATTTATCTAAGTTTATACTTGTTAATGAGAGAATTAATAGCCAAAGATGTGTTGCTCAAAATGTTGACACAACAAAAACTATAATAGAAAATAAAGACAAAAAAAATTAATAGTTATAATTAAAAACGTTATTTTGAATAATTATAAATTATTTTTTGGAGGAAAAAATGTTACAAATCTTAACTGGTGTAGGACTTTTATTATTAGTTCTTGCATTATTTACATTATTTAGTTATAAAGCACCTTATGGTATGAAAGCAATGGGTGCTTTGGCAAATGCTGCTTGTGCAAGCTTTTTAGTTGAAGCATTCCATTTTTCTTTATTTGGTCAACAACTGGGAATTAAATTTTTAGAAAGTGTAGGTTCTGCTAATGGTTCTTTAGGTGGTGTAGCTGCTGCTATATTAGTACCACTTGCTTTAGGTGTATCACCTGTTTATTGCGTTTTAGTTGGTCTTACTGTTTCTGGCTTTGGTATATTACCAGGTTTTATTGCTGGTTATTTAATTTCTTTTGTTGTTAGATTTTTAGAGAAAAAAATACCAGCTGGTCTTGATTTAATCGTTATAATTATTGTTGCTGCTCCTCTTTCAAGATTAATAGCACAAGTTGCTGCTCCTATTGTTGATAATACATTAATTCAAATAGGACAAGTATTAATTCAAGCATCAGATACTTCTCCTTTAATTATGGGACTAATACTTGGAGGTATAATAACAGTTGTTGCAACTGCTCCTCTTTCATCAATGGCTCTTACTTCAATAATTAATTTAACTGGTGTTCCTATGGCTGTTGGTGCTTTATCTGTTTTTGGTTCATCTTTTCTGAACTATGTCTTTTTCTCAAAAATGAAGTTTGGTTCAAAAAAAGACACTATATCTGTTGCTATAGAACCTTTAACTCAATCAGATATAATTTCAGCAAATCCTATACCTGTTTATGCTACTAATTTTATAGGTGGTGCTATGTCAGGTATGATAATCTCTACAATGGGACTTACTGTTGATACCCCAGGGTTAGCAACTCCAATAGCTGGTTTTGCTGTTACTGTTGCACAAAATGGCTCAAAAGCATTAATTGCTGCTGCTGGTTGTATTGTTGTTAGTATTTTAGCTGCTTTTATAGGATATTTTTTATTTAAAAATACTCCAATAAAAACTGCTGATGAAATAAGAAAAAACTAATATAATAAAATTGTTAAGGTACAAAATATAATTTACCTTAAATATAATATTTAGGAGGAAATAAAATGAGTTTTATTAGTATGTTTGATGTAATTGGTCCAAATATGGTTGGTCCTTCTAGCTCTCATACAGCAGGTGCTGTTGCTATATCTTTAATAGCTAGAAAATTATTTGGTAAAAAAATAGATGATGTAAAATTTATATTATATGGTTCATTTGCAAAAACTTACAAAGGACATGGAACAGATAAAGCACTTTTAGGTGGAAGTCTTGGTTTTGCATCTGATGATTTAAGAATAAGAGAATCTTTTGAAATAGCAAAACACCTTGGTGTTACTTATTCTTTTGAAGAAAGCAATTTAGAATTAGAACATCCTAATATTGTTGATGTTTGTATGAGTAGTAAATCTGGTGAAGAAATGACTGTAAGAGGTGTTTCTATTGGTGGAGGTAAAATAAAAATAATTTCTATTGATGGTACTAAATTAGAATTTTTTGCTGAATATCCTACACTAATTATTGACCATTTTGATAAAAAAGGTGTTATAGCTTTTATTTCAAATTGTCTTCAAGATACTAATACAAATATTGCATTTATGAAAGTATCTAGAGATGTTAAAGGTGAAAATGCTCACTCTATTATTGAATGTGATGATAAAATAGATGAAAGTGTAATAAATGCTTTAAGAAAAAATGAAAATATTAAAAATGTAATGTTAGTACAAGTATAAGGGGGAAATAATTGTGAATTTTAATTATGCTAGTGAACTTTTAGATTTATGTAAAAAAAATAATCTTCCTATATCTGAAGTAATGATTAGAAGAGAACTTGCTAATACAGATAATACTAGAGAAGAAGTTATTCAAAAAATGACTAAATCTTTAAATATAATGAAAAAAGCAGTTAAAACTCCTTTAGAAGCTCCTATTAAAACTATGGGTGGTTTAATTGGTGGAGAAGAAAAAAAACTTATATATAGATTAAATGAGGGTAAAACATTAAGTGGAAGTCTTACAACTAAAGCATTAGCTTATGCTCTTGGTGTTTTAGAAGTTAATACTAGTATGGGTATTATTGTTGCTGCTCCTACTGCTGGTGCTGCTGGTGTTGTACCTGGCTTATTACTTGCATTACAAGAAGAATTTAATTTATCTGATGAATGTGTTTTAAATGGTTTATTTAATGCTAGTGCTATTGGCTATTTATTAATGAGAAATGCCTCTGTTGCTGGTGCTGAAGCTGGTTGTCAAGCTGAAGTTGGGTCTGCATCTGCTATGGCAGCTGCGGCTGCTGTTGAAATGATGGGTGGTACACCTGAACAATGTATGTATGCTGCTTCTACTGCTTTACAAAACCTTTTAGGTCTTGTTTGTGACCCTGTAGTTGGTCTTGTTGAAGTACCTTGTCAAGCCAGAAATGGTATTGGTACTACTAACTCTTTAATTTGTGCTGAAATGGCTTTAGCTGGTATAACTAACATTATACCTTTAGATGAAATGATTGATTGTATGTATTCTGTTGGTAAAAATATGCCTTCAGAGCTTAGAGAAACTGCTCTCGGTGGTTGTGCTAAAACTCCTACTGGTTGTAGTAAATGTTATCTTGTTAAGTAATTTTTTACCCCTTATATTTTTATATAAGGGGTTTTATTGAAAGGAATGATTTTATGAACATATTTTTTCCATTATTATTTTTCTTTGGACCATTTGGTATATTTATATATTATCAAATAAAAATATGTAAAAATCCAAAAAATAAAAAACTTGCATTAATTTTACCTATTGGCTCATCTTTAATAAGTATATTATCTTTAATATCTATTTTTTTATCACTTATTTTTGGTATTATTAATTCTTTTATAGACAAGTCAAATAATAGTAATATGGACAGCTATGTACTTACTTTAGAAAGTAGTTTAATTCCTGGTATATTAGTGCAACTTTTAAGTACAATTGTTTTAATATTAATATTATTTATACCTCCTATTATTTTTACATTAATTTATTTACATTATAGTAAATTACATAATTGGAAGAAATAATATTATGTATATAATAAGTATTTGTATTTTTATAGCCTTTTTAATTTCTATTTTACAAATACTTATATATAAAAGATTAGAATTTATTACCTTCTAATCTTTTTCTATGCCAATTAATACTATTCTATTTTCTTCATTCTTATTATCACAAGTAGATAAAGCTATAATGTTAGATTTATCTTTTGGTATATTTTTAGATTTTAAAATTGCTCTTTTATCTATTTTTTTTATGTAATTTTCAAAATCTTTTTCATTTTCTATATCTATTTTACTGTAAAATTTTAAATCTTCTTTATTAGTAATATTTAATTTAATAATTGCATAAACTTCATATATTTTTTCACTATCTTTTGTATACAATTTTATATTATTATGTTCTTTAAAAAATGTTTCATCTTGATAATTTAATAAATTATTAAACATTGTCCCATTATTCATATTATGTCCATGTATAATATCTATATTATTATCATCTAATTTAAAATTTTTATCAATAAATGGTGTTCCACTTAAAGAATAATTACCATTAAAATCTTTATATAAATATTCTTCACTTTTCATAACAGGATAATCTATATTTGTATCTTCTATATATATCCAACCAAACATATTTTCATTTTGATTAATTAAATTATTTACATTTTCTATTTCTTTATTTTTAATAACTTCCTTATTATCTTGACTTATTATAGTATTATTTTTTATATGAATACTATCTGCTATATTATTAAAATTTTCTTCTGTTTTATTAGTTATATAAAAATAATTTATTATTTTAAATATATTAAATATAATAAAACACACTATAATTGTTATTAATAATTTTTTCATAATAAACCTCTTTAAAAGATTAAAAGACCATATTAATATGGTCTTTTAATCTAATTTTTTCTTTTGTTGAAAACATATAATAAAAACACTAATATTATACTTGATATTAAAATATTTTTTAAATAGAATAATAAATCAAAATCATCACCTGTTTTAGGTACACTTAATTTATCATTCTTTTCTATTGAAGATTTAACATCTTCTGAATTATTTTCTTCATTATCACTTTTAATATTATAATTTTTATTTTGTGTTTTTTCAACAATATTTCCTTTCTCATCTGTTATTGTTTCTATAACATTTCCTTCTTTGTCTTTTATTGTTGTTTTTATAATATTTCCTTCTTTATCTATTACTTTCTCAACAATATTTCCTTTCTCGTCTGTTATTGTTTCTATAACATTTCCTTCTTCG
>CALWDX010000045.1 GCA_944376805.1 uncultured Clostridia bacterium | reverse complement strand
GTCATCGGGATGTCAAGTTTAGGTAAGGTTCTTCGCGTTGCTTCGAATTAAACCACATGCTCCACCGCTTGTGCGGGTCCCCGTCAATTCCTTTGAGTTTCAACCTTGCGGTCGTACTCCCCAGGTGGAGTGCTTATTGCGTTTGCTGCGGCACCGAGAATCTCTTCCCAACACCTAGCACTCATCGTTTACGGCGTGGACTACCAGGGTATCTAATCCTGTTCGCTCCCCACGCTTTCGTGACTCAGCGTCAGTTTCAGTCCAGTAAGCCGCCTTCGCCACCGGTGTTCTTCCTAATATCTACGCATTTCACCGCTACACTAGGAATTCCGCTTACCTCTCCTGTACTCTAGTTACACAGTTTCTTATGCAGCGCTGGAGTTGAGCTCCAGAATTTCACATATGACTTGCATAACCGCCTACTCACCCTTTACACCCAGTAAATCCGGATAACGCTTGCACCATACGTATTACCGCGGCTGCTGGCACGTATTTAGCCGGTGCTTCTTATTCAGGTACCGTCATTTATTTCTTCCCTGTCGATAGAAGTTTACATACCGAAATACTTCTTCCTTCACGCGGCGTTGCTGCATCAGGGTTCCCCCCATTGTGCAATATTCCCCACTGCTGCCTCCCGTAGGAGTTTGGACCGTGTCTCAGTTCCAATGTGGCCGATCACCCTCTCAGGTCGGCTACTGATCGTCGCCTTGGTAGGCCTTTACCCCACCAACTAGCTAATCAGACGCGGGCCCCTCCTATACCACCTCAGTTTTTCCAACTGCTAGATGCCTAGCCGTTGGCTTATCAGGTATTAGCATCAATTTCTCAATGTTATCCCTGTGTATAGGGCAGGTTACCCACGCGTTACTCACCCGTCCGCCGCTAAGTTTTTAAAAAGCAAGCTTCTTAAAAACTCCGCTCGACTTGCATGTGTTAGGCACGCCGCCAGCGTTCATCCTGAGCCAGGATCAAACTCTCATTTTAAATCCTTGTCCAGATTAACTCTGACTTTAATTATTTTTTAGTGTTCATTCACTTGAATTTTTCGGGTTGTCTAATTCACTTTTTATGATTATTTAGTTTTCAATGTTCAACTTTTTAACTTGTTAGTTACTTATTCTATTATAACCATTTTTTTCATTTTGTCAAGTCTTTTTTAAATATTTTTTATTTTATTTTTCGACTTGCTTTTGTCGTTTTAGAGACTTTATTATTTTATCACATTTTCAAAACATTGTCAAGAACTTTTTTCATCTTTTTTTACATTTTTTCTATTTCTTAACTGCTTTGTTTTAGCGACTTGATCATAATATCATATATAAAATATAATGTCAACACTTTTTTTACATTTTTTTATTTTAAATTTTTACATATAATCTATTACTTAATTAAGACTATATCCTTATTATAAACACAAAAAAGATATTTATTCATAAAAAATAAAAAATTTTATTCTTTTGTTAATTTTGTTTCTGTTCCATCCTCTTCAACTATATAAATATTATCTAATATTTCTGTTTTAAATTTAGCTCTAAAATTTTTTATATATTCTTTTCTAAGATTATCTCTTTCTATTAACTCTTTATCTGTAAGACCAACAGTCTTTGCTTTTCTAGCCAATTCATTTATTCTAATTATAAGTTTATCATTAGTCATAATATTTCTCCTATTTTTATCATATTAATTATATAAAATAAAAAACCCCTAAGCAAAAACTTAGGGTAAAGACGGAGGACAAGGGATTTGAACCCTCGCGCCGCGTTAACGACCTACTCCCTTAGCAGGGGAGCCTCTTCAGCCACTTGAGTAATCCTCCATAAATAAGCATTAACTATACTGCTCATTTATTGTAACTTATATTTTAATATTTGTCAATACTTTTTTTAAAAAAATTTTAATTTTTTTATTTTTCTAACTTACCTAAACCAATTGTCATCTTTTTACCACTCATAATATGTTCTTTTATAGCCATTTGAAGACTTGTTTTTGGTATAAAATCTTCTATACTTCCTTGAAATTTATTAAAAACCCATTGTAAATAATCATTACTTTCAGTATATTCTACTATTTTATAATCTTTTCTAAAATTATATATCCCACTATCTTTTTTAATTAAGTAATCTAATTCTTGTCCTAATAACCAACTAGAACATATAAATTTATATTCTTTATTAAAATATTGTTTAAAAAAATCAAAAGCCATTTTATAAGAACTCTTTAAATATTCATTACTACAAATTGCATCATTAGGTATATGAACACTTAAAACTTGACTTTCTTTAATATCAAATTTTTTAGCTATATTGTCATCTATATTTAATATCTCAAATTCTAATGTTCCAATTCTAAATAATATAAGACAAAGCTGTCTCCAAACCCAAAAGCCTCTATCAAAATCATATTTACCAGTCCATTTATAAGTTTCTATTACAAATCTAGAAAAACATTTCATAGTATCTATATAAATTTCTTCACTTATTCCCTTTTCTATATATTTGTCATAAGTTTTAGTTGCAACACCTAATAAAATTATTAATTCACAAACTTTATCTTCATCTAACTTACTAGTATATTGTTGTAATTGTTCATATGATTTTGAGGCTTTTTCAAAATTTAATAAATCAAAAAAATAAGTTTCTATTTCTGCTTGATTTATTAAATTATAATTTTCTTTTATTTTATCTATCATCTGAAAAGGCATATTTATTTTATTACAAAGTTGTAAAATTTGTTGTATATTAAAAAGCTCCATTATTAACTCCTATTTTTAAATTTAATTTTCTTTTGGTGAAATTTCTATTTTTAAATAACCATCTATAAAATTTTTATCTTCAGCTTTAATGTTAATAGTATAAACGTCTTGTTCTATTTCTTCTTCTGTCATATAAAACTCCATACTATTATTAGACTTTTTTTCTACAATAGTATCTTGACTAACTTTTTTACCATCTATATTTTCAATATAAATATATGCTTTTTGTTCAGAATTATTTTCAAAATAAACATTACAAGTTTGATTTTTATATAATGCTATATCATATTTAAAAATTTCCATATTTGTATCTTTTGTTATAGTCTTTTCATAATAAAAATTATTGTTTATATTAGGTTGTAATATTCGAGAATTATTAAATATTTCAGCTTCTTTTATTTCTAAATCTGGTGTAGCATCTTGTAAATTTACTTTAGCTGTATCAATATCTTTATTTTCATTAATATTTATATCACTATTATTATTTTGATTAATTATTGAAAGTTCTTCTTCATTAATTATTGTATTAGTTTCTAGCTTATTTTCAGTTTCTTGAACAGTAGCTATTTCTGTTGTTATTTCTATATTCTTTTTACTTGTTTTTGTTTCTTTTTCTATAATAGTTGTTGTTTCATTTATATTTTCAGTTGTTGTTTCTGTATTTCTTTCTATAATATTACTTTCACTTTCTGTTGTCGAATAATTGTCTATTACTGTAACATTATATATATCATTTTTTACAGGGCTATTTTCTATAGCTTTTAATGTATAAAATCCACCTACAAATAAAATCATAGTTGCAGCTATATAAGAATACTTCTTAAAATAAATAATATTTGATTTTTTATTTTGTTCTTTTACTTCACTTTTAATATTTTCTAAAATTTTATATTTTAAATTATTTGGTGGTTCTATATCTTTAACATTTTTAAGTTTGACTATAAGTTTTTCTAATTTATAATATTCATCTTGGCAATTCTTACAGTCTTTCATATGCTCTTCAAATTCTTTTATTTCTTGTTGAGAAAGTTGATGCTCTATATAGTCAAACATTTTATTACAAACTTCTCTACAATTCATTAGCTCTACCTCCTTAATGTATTTTAAGAAATAAAACATATATAGTTTTAAACGTCTTTTTATAAAAAATGTTCCATATTAAAATTTTATTATATTTTTAAGTATACTTCTTGCACGATTTAATCTAGATTTAACAGTACCAATATTAAGTCCCATTATTTCACTTATTTCATTATAACTAAACCCTTTTATGTCCCTTAAAAATATTAATGATTTATTAATTTCATTTAAACTATTTATAGCCTGTTCTATTTCCAAAAGCTCTTCCTTTTGAATAAGAGCACTTTCAGGTGTAGGCTCATTTGAAGGAATATTTAAAGAAAAACTATTTTCTTCTCCCTCTATTTCCATATCAATAGATATATTATTTTTACCTTTTCTTTTTCTAACCTCATCTATACAAGTATTGTAAGCAATAGTATAAATCCAAGTTTTTATACTTTGTTTACCTTCACATTTATAAAGATTTTTATATACTTTGATAAATACTTCTTGAGTTATATCTTCAGCATCAGTTGTATTATTAAAAATTCTATAAGCAAGGTTATAAATCATTTTTTCATACTTATCTATAATTTGTGAAAAAGCATCTATATCGCCTTTCAAAACCTTTTCTACAATTTCTATATCCATATAAACCTGTTGCCAAAAATACATAAAAATATATAAATTTTGTTTAATTCCCTATTCAATAAATACAATTTTGAAAATTAATATTTTCTACTTTTGTTTGATATAACTCTTTAAGGGCTTAAATTCGGATACAACACGTCCTACATATTAGCATCTTCTTTTTAGTTATTTTATGCTAATTATAATATAGTTTGATTTTAACTATATTTAATACATTTTTATATTGGCTATTCCTTTCTTTAAATTACTAATTATTTATTATAAAAATTAAAAATAATATATATAAAAATTAATATATTTATCTAAACTATTATCACCCTCTTTTAAAATAATATAAAAAAACCTAAACCACCTATTAAAAATCCTAATAAAAATCCAAATAAAACATCTATAGGATAGTGTAGTCCTGCTATAACTCTAAATATACCAGTTATTATTGCCAAAATAATAAAAAATATGAAATATTGAGGCAATATATATATAAGAGCTAAGGCTAAAACCATAGCACTAGCAGAGTGGTTGCTAGGCATAGAATTTCCACCTTTATGTTTTACTAAACTAACTATATTTAACTTTTCAAATGGTCTTTTAGAATTTATATTTTTTCTAAGTATTTTTGCTACAATAATAGTTATTAATGGTATAAAAATATATTTTATTAAAGTTTTATAACCATATTTATTAAAATTAATAAAAATATAAAAATAACCCATTAAATACATAATAAAAAATAAATAACAAGAATATATAGTAGTAAAAACTGTTAATTTTTTATGTTTATTTCCAAAATTAAATAATATGTTAAATAATTTTTGATTTAGCATTATAAAAGCCAATCTCCTTCAAAAACAAATCTTGCTGGTCCTGTCATATAAACATTATTATCTTCTTCACTCCAAGTAATATTTAATGTACCACCTAATAATTTAACATTTACATTTTCTCTATTACATTTATTATTTAAAAATGAAGCTACAACTGTTGCACAAGTACCTGTACCACAAGCAAAAGTTTCTCCACTACCTCTTTCAAAAACACGCATTTTAAGATTATTGTTGTCAATAACTTCTACAAATTCAATATTTGCTCTTTTAGGAAATGCTGGGTCACTTTCTAATATAGAGCCATATTTATCTACATCAAAATTATCTACATCTTCTACAAAAGTAATTGCGTGAGGATTACCAATAGAAACACAAGTAAAAATAAATTCTTTATCAAATGCTTTTAATTTTAAATTTTTTACTATTTCTTCATCAGATATAACAGGTATATCTTTAGGATTAAAAATAGGTTCACCCATATTAACTTTAACATCTAAAACCATATTATTTTCATCTTTAAAAAATTGTAAAGTTTTAATACCAGCTAAAGTTTCAACAGTTATAACATCTTTTTTTACTATATTTTTATCGTGTACAAATTTACCAACACATCTTATTCCATTACCACACATTTCTGATTCAGAACCATCACTATTAAACATTCTCATTCTACAATCAGCAATATTTGAAGGCATAACAAGAATAAGTCCATCTGAACCTACACCAAAGTTTCTATTGCTCATTTTTATAGCGAGTTCATTAGGATTTTTTACATCTTCTTCAAAACAATTTATATATACATAGTCATTACCACAACCTTGCATTTTTGTAAATTTCATAAATTTTATACCTCCAAATTACATAATTTTAAAAAATTGTTCAAATTTACTAATAATAACAAAATTACCTTTAACTTTTAATCTACCAAGCATAAAGGCTTTTTGTAATGTACATTTTCCACTAAGTACTTCTTCCCAAACAATACTATCAGATATGATAGTAACATCTGCTGAAGGATATACTCCATCAGAATAACTACATTCATTATTTTTAATAACAAAAAAACCATTAAAGTTTTCTTTACCAGAAATACTAACTTGCATAACAATATTTATACCATGAGCTAATTGTGGTTGAAAATAATGATATAAACTTTGAGTTTTTTGTTTTAAACTATTTATACTTGGAGATATATCTCCAGATTTATCTATATTGTTATATTTAACATAATCATTTAATTGTTTTTGTATGTTGTTTTCTTCCTCATATTTTTGACCAAGTAACTTTGCAATTTGGCTAATATCATCTTCTGGCATATTATTATTTAATGAATTATTCATATTCATTTGATTATTAAATTGAGTATTATATGTTTGTTGATTAGTATATTGATTATTATAATTTTGTTGATTATTAAAACTTGGTTGACTATTAAATTGTTGTTGATTATTATTAGTTTGTCTTTCTTTATAATGTTTTAATAATTCATTTATATTATTTTTTTGTGTAGGACTTAAAGCTTGTCTATCCATATTATTTTCTACTTCTTTTTTATAAAGATTTGCAACTTGAGCTCCAGATAAATTTCTTACTTGTTTATCATCTTGTTTCATTAGACTTTCTATTGTAACAGGTTCATTTTGCATATCAAAATTAAATTCAACTTCTTGTTTTTTCCCATAATTATCTTTAAATGGATTAGTAACAAAAAACTTACGATTTTGTTTAACCATTCTATAATAATCTTCAGCATATTTTTCTATAATTTCATTAACATCTTTTGATATTTCAATATTTGTTAAATAGTCTTTTCCTATAAGCATATTATTTAAGTTTATACCACCTAAAGCACCTATAAGCATAGACATATAATTACCTGCCATATATTCACTACCATCAGATGATGTTATTATTGAAATACAAGGTTTATCTTTTAATACATCTTTATATAAATTATAATCTAAGTGTTCTAAAAATACTTGCATTACACCATTTACAGCAAATCTTTGTGCTGTAGATGCAAATATAATACCTTGAGCATTTTTCATATGATTAAATATATTTTCAATAATAGGTTGTTTCATACCATTATAGTAACCTATATCTACTTTTGTTATATCTAGTGTACTAACTTTAACACCTATTTCATTTAAAGTATTTTTAAATACATTAAATACATAATCTAGTTTTTGCTCAAAAGGCGAAACTCCAGAATATATACAAATTATCTGCATAATAATCCTCCTGTTAAAGTTTATGTTAAATTTGTAAATTATTTTAATTATAACATATTATACCACATATATAAAGATTAAAACATATAAATTTTTTTAATAAAATTATAATTTTTATTAAAATTAATCTTGACAAAAATACTTTGTTATGCTAAACTAACTATCGTTAGCAATAAATAATTTTAATAATAGATATTAATTAATATCTATTATTAAAATATCTGGAGGTTATATGAAAAAGATTTATAAAAATTTTATATATATAATTATACTTTTTATTTTAAGTTTAATATCTATTCAAATAGGAGTTAAAGATTTTAGTCTTATTGGTGCTTTATTTAATAATCCAGATGATGTATTTTTAATAACTATTAGTAGATTACCTAGACTTTTAGCTATCATTATAACTGGTGCAGGTCTTAGTATAGCAGGCTTAATAATGCAAACTATAACAAATAATAAATTTGTATCACCTTCAACGGCTGGTACTATGGAATGGTGTAAATTTGGGGTATTAATATCCATTTTATTCTTTGGTGGTGAACATAAGATAATAAAAATATTAATGGCTTTTATAATAGCTTTAATAGGTAACTTTTTATTTATGTTAATTCTTAAGAATATAAAATTTAAAAATAGTCTTATGGTTCCACTTATAGGTATGATGTTAGGTAGTGTTGTATCTTCAATAACTAGCTTTATATCATATAAATATGAACTCATACAAAATATATCTTCGTGGTTACAAGGTAATTTTTCAACAGTAATAAAAGGAAATTATGAAATACTTTATATTGGTATACCTGTTGGGATAATTACTTACATATATGCTAATAAATTTACTATTGCAAGTATGGGTGAAGAGTTTTCTACAAATTTAGGTATAAACTATCAAAAAATAGTAAATATAGGGCTTATTCTTATATCATTTATAACATCTCTTATAGTTGTTACAATAGGTAGTATACCATTTGTTGGACTTATAATACCAAATATAGTTTCTATGACAAAAGGGGATAGCATAAAAAATACTATATTTGATATTGCAATACTTGGAGCTATATTTGTTTTACTTTGTGATATTGTTGGTAGAATACTTATATATCCTTATGAAATAAGTGTAAGTACAATAATAAGTGTTTTAGGTAGCTTTATTTTCTTATTTATACTATTTAAAAAAGAAAAATAATTGTAAAGGAAGTAAATTATGTCTGATAAAAAAAAGATTTTTATATTAACAATATTATGTTTATTATCTTGTAGCTTATTTTTATTTTTAGGTGTAAATAAAAATAATATAGGTTACTTTTTACCTAGAAGAACTACTAAAATTTTAGCTATTATTATATCTGGTTATTGTATAGGATATTCAACAGTAAGTTTTCAAACAATAACTAATAATAGAATTTTAACACCAAGTGTTATAGGTCTAGACTCATTATATATGTTTGTTCAAACAGTAATAGTTTTCTTTTTTGGGTCTAGAACATTATCTATGATGAGTGGTTATACAAACTATTTTATATCTATTGGATTTATGATATTTTTTTCTTTGATATTGTTTGTAGTATTATTTTTAAAAGAAAATAGAAATTTATACTTTTTAATATTAGCAGGTATGATTATAGGTAATTTTTTTGGTGGTTTATCTACATTTATGCAAGTTATATTAGACCCAAATGAATTTTTGATTTTACAAGGTAAAATGTTTGCTAGTTTTTCAAATATAAATGAAGAATTATTATTTATTAGTATAGCAATAATAGTTATACTATTTATAATGACTATACAAGATTATAATAAATTAGATGTTTTGTCACTTGGTAAAGAACATTCAATAAATTTAGGTATAAATTATAATTATTTTGTTTTAAAAAATCTTATTGTTATATCTATTTTAGTAGCTGTTTCAACAGCTTTAACTGGTCCTATAACATTTTTAGGAATATTAGTGGCAAGTATATCAAGAGAGCTTATGAAAACATATAAACATACATATAGAATATTATGTTCTGTATTAATAGGTATTTTTGCTTTAGTATTTGGACAATTTTTAGTAGAAAAAGTATTCACTTTTAATACAACTATTAGTACAATAATAAATCTAGTTGGGGGTATATATTTTATATACTTAATATTAAAGGAGGCTAAAAGATAATGATAAAATTAAAAAATATTATAAAAAAATATGGTGATAAATCAATTATAGATGATGTTTCTGTAGATATACCTAAAGGTGAAGTTATAGCATTTATAGGAGCAAATGGAGCTGGTAAAAGTACACTTTTATCTATAATAAGTCGTACATTATCTAAAAATAATGGTGAAGTTTATATAGATGAAAAAGAATTATCAAAATGGGATAATAATGAATTATCAAAAAAAATATCTATATTAAAACAATCTAATAATTTAAATATAAGACTTACTGTAAAAGAACTTGTAAGTTTTGGTAGATTTCCATACTCTAAAGGAAAACTTAATAAAGAAGATAAAAAAATAATAGATGATGCTATAAAATATATGGGTATAGAACATTTACAAGATAGATATTTAGATGAGCTTTCAGGTGGTCAAAAACAAATGGCATTTATAGCTATGATTATAGCACAAGATACTGAATATATATTTTTAGATGAGCCTCTCAATAATCTTGATATGCATCATTGTGTTAAAATAATGAAAAATGTAAAAAAATTAGCAAGAGAAAAAAATAAAACAATAATAGTAGTTATTCATGATATAAATTTTGTATCTTTATATGCAGACCATATTATAGCTATGAAAGATGGTAAAATTGTAGAAAATAATAAAAAAGAAGAAGTAATAAAAGAACCTATTCTTAAAGAAATTTATGGTATGGATATACAAGTAAAAAATATAGATGGACAAAATATATGTCTATATTATTCATAAATTTATAATATAATTAAATTTATATAAAGGAGACTTTAAAAATGAAAAAATTATTAAAATTATCAATTACACTTTTAATAACTTCTAGTTTATTTGCTTGTACAAATAGTAAAGAGGTAAAAACTGAATCTACACAACAAGCAAATACTGAAATTTTAAATACAAATTCAGATACAACAAATGAAGAAATTATTATTAAACATTCTAAAGGAGAAGCTGTTGTAAAAACAAATCCTAAAAAAATTGCTGTTTTTGATATGGGTGCATTAGATACAATTCAAGCATTAGGTATAGATGCAGAGTTTGCTATCCCAACTGGTAATATACCTTCATATATAACAGGATTTGAAAATGCTACTAATGCTGGTGGTATTAAAGAACCTGACCTTGAAGGACTTTTCACTTTTGCACCAGATGTTATATTTATAAGTGGAAGACAAGAAGATTTTTATGATGAATTAAATGAAATTGCTCCTACTATATATGTTGGTTTAGACTATAAAAACTATATGGAAAGTTTTAAGACAAATATAACAAATATAGGTAAAGTATTTGGTAAAGAAGATTTAGCATTAGAAGAATATAATAAAATAGAAAATAGAATAACTGAAGCTAAAGAAAAAACTTCAAACCTTGATGATAAAGCATTAATTATTATGACAAATGGTGGTAAATTAAAATACTATGGTGCTGGTTCAAGATTTGGCTTTATTCATGATATATTAGGTTTTAAAGAAGCTGATCCAAATAAATCTAAAGAAAGTAATCTTGATACACATGGTGATGAAGTATCTTTTGAATATATTTCACAAGTAAATCCAGATATATTATTCGTTGTAGATAGAGATGCTGCTGTAGGTGGAGAAAACAACTCAAATACTACATTAAATAATGATTTAGTAAATAGTACAAATGCTGTTAAAAATAATAAAGTTATTAATCTAAATCCAGATGTTTGGTATATATCTGGAGGTGGCTTAAAATCTGTTAATATGATGATAGATGAAGCAACAAGTATATTAAATTAATTTAAAGAACTATATAAAAGTATTATAATACTTTTATATAGTTCTTTATTTTGCTTGTTTATCATTTTTAGTTATAGAAAAAAATATAAATAATTAAAATAGTTTATAAATATAAAGATATAAATTTAATACTAAAAAAAGTATATAAAAACATATTAATACTTATAAATTAAATTATATGTTATTTTTATTTATATTTATAAATTTTAAAAATTTATCACTAAATTTGACAAATAACCTTTATTTTTTGTATATAAAATACAACGTTTGAAACACATAGTATTCTATATACAAAAAGGTTGAAGACTTTTGTCTTCAACCTTAATATATATAAAATTAGATAAGTTCGATAATAACTTCTTCAGCACCATCACCACGTCTAGCACCAAGTTTAACTATACGAGTATAACCACCTGGTCTACCAACATATTTTGGAGCGATTTCTTCAAACATTTTTTTAGGCATATCAACAACTTTAGTGTTGCTTCTTTTCTTTCTACCATCAGCAGGTACTTCAGTTACAGGATAAAGTACACTAAGCATTTTTCTTCTAGCATTTAATCTTGAAGGAAGATCTTTTTTGATAGTTTTATCAACTTCATCAAAAACAGTAACTTTTTTACCATTTACAACTTCCTTAATTCTTCTACCTTCAGAATCTTTTTTAGCTACTTTAGCTTTAACAGTAACTTCTTCAAAATTATCTTTTTCTTTAATAGCAAGAGTTATTAACTTTTCAGCTATTCTTCTAATTTCTTTAGCTTTGGCTTCAGTAGTTTTAATTTTGCCATGATATAAAAGGTTAGTTACTTGATTACGAAGTAACGCCTTACGTTGGCTTGATGTACGCCCAAGTTTTCTATATCCAGCCATTACTAATCCTCCTTAAATTTATAATTATTCATCACTAGGACTTAAAGCAAGTCCAAGCTCTGCCATTTTTCCAAGAACTTCTTCTAAAGACTTACGTCCTAGATTACGTACTTTCATCATATCATCTTCAGTTTTATTTGCAAGGTCTTCAACTGTGTTAATACCTGCACGTTTAAGACAGTTATAAGAACGAACAGAAAGGTCAAGCTCTTCTATACTAAGCTCAAGAACCTTTTCTTTCTTGCCTTCTTCTTTTTCGACCATAATTTCTGTATTTTTAGCATTATCTGATAAATCAATAAATAAAGCTAAATGTTCATTAAGTACTTTAGCAGCTAAACTTACAGCATCATCTGGGCTAATAGTACCATTAGTCCAAACTTCAAAAGTAAGTTTATCATAATCAGTAATTTGTCCTACACGAGTATCTTCTACAAGAAAATTAACTCTTTCAACAGGTGTATATAATGAATCAACAGGAATCATTCTAATAGGTTGGTCAGGCTTTTTATTTTTAGCGGCTTCAACATATCCTCTACCTTTAGTAATAGTAATTTCCATAAAAACTTTACTTTCAGCACCACCACTTAAAGTAGCAATGTGTAAATCAGGGTTTACAATTTCAATATCTGAATCAACTTTAATATCAGAAGCCTTAATTTCACCTTCACCAGAAAAATCTATATAAGCTGTTTTAGGCTCATCACTAGTACTATTATTTTTAATAGCAAGATTTTTAAGGTTTAATATAATTTCTGTAACATCTTCTTTAACACCTGGGATAACGCTAAATTCGTGTGGAACACCATCAATTTTTATATTGCTAACAGCAGCTCCTGGTAAAGTAGATAAAAGAATCCTTCTTAAAGAGTTACCAAGAGTAGTACCATATCCTCTTTCTAAAGGCTGAACGATAAATTTACCATATCTTTTATCTTCTGACATTTCAGCAATTTCAATGCGAGGTTTTTCAAATCCTAACACTAATTTTAACCTCCCTTATAAATATCTTAAACTAATGTATTTTTTAGGAGCTTTGTTTCTCCCAAAAAATACAAAATTATTATTTAGAATATAACTCAACGATAAGTGTTTCGTTAACAGGTAAATCAAGTTGTTCTCTAGAAGGCATAGTAACAACACTACCTTTAAGATTTTCTGTATCAGCAGTTAACCAAGCAGGAACAACTCTTGAACTTGTAACTTCAAGTACATCTTTAAATCTTTGTAAATCTTTTTTGTTTTCTTTAACTTCGATAACATCACCAACTTTAACTTGATAAGAAGGGATATTAACTTTTTGACCGTTTACACGGATTAAGTTATGACGAACAATTTGTCTAGCTTCTTTTCTAGTACGACCAAGACCTAATCTGTAAACAACGTTATCAAGTCTAAGTTCAAGAAGCATAAGAAGGTTTTCACCAGTAATGCCGTGCATATTATCAGCAACTTTATAGTAGTTTCTGAATTGTTTTTCTAAAACACCATATATAAATTTAACTTTTTGTTTTTCTTTTAATTGAACACCATATTCGCTTAATTTTCTCATTGTTCTTTTACGTTTACTAGGTTTTTTAGTAACACCAAGAACAATAGGGTCGATACCAAGGTATCTGCATCTTTTAAGAACAGGACCCATATCTCTAGCCATCTTTAAATAGCACCTCCTAATTTATAGTAATGATTAAACTCTTCTTCTTTTTGGTGGTCTACAACCGTTGTGTGGTACAGGAGTAACATCTTTAATCATAGTTACATCAAGACCAGCTGCTTGTAAAGCACGAATAGCAGCTTCTCTACCACTACCAGGACCTTTTACAAAAACTTCAACTGTTTTTAAGCCATAATCTTTAGCAGCAAGAGCAGCTTTATCAGCAGCCATTTGTGCAGCATAAGGAGTAGACTTTCTTGAGCCTCTAAACCCTAATTCACCAGCACTTGCCCAAGAAAGAGCATTACCAGAAGCATCTGTAATAGTTACAATTGTATTATTGAAAGTTGATTGAATGTGAGCTTGACCACGCTCAACAACTTTTCTGTCACGACGTCTACGGCCTGTAGATTTTTTTACTGTCTTTTTAGCCATTTAATTCTAAACCTCCTTCAAAAGATTATTTTTTCTTATTAGCAACAGTTCTTCTAGGACCTTTTCTAGTTCTAGCATTAGTTTTAGTTTTTTGTCCTCTAACAGGAAGACCTTTTCTGTGACGAATACCTCTATAGCATCCGATTTCAACAAGGCGTTTAATATTAAGAGCTATTTCTCTTCTTAAATCACCTTCAACAGTTTGAGTAGCATCAATCACTTCACGAATTTTAGCTACTTCATCGTCAGATAAATCTCTTACTCTAGTGTTTGGGTCAATACCAGCTTCAGCTAATATTCTGTTAGAACTAGCACGACCGATACCATATACATAAGTAAGACCGATTTCTATACGTTTCTCTCTTGGTAAGTCAACACCCGCAATACGAGCCATTAATTCTTGCACCTCCTGAAAATTAGGTTAAAATAACCTTTGCAATTTTAATATTTTTCTACTTAACATTTATATAATATACTTTAGTTTTTCTAAAGTATCAATACCCAGTTTTCCTGATTTTTAAAGGTTCTCGTACCCTTAAATACCATATTAACCTTGTTTTTGTTTGTGTTTAGGGTTTTCACAGATAACTCTGATAGCCCCTTTTCTTCTAATTATTCTGCATTTTTCACACATAGGTTTAACAGATGGTCTAACTTTCATTTTTTAAACTCCTTTCATCATTTATCTCTCCAAGTAATTCTACCTTTAGTCAAATCATAAGGAGACATTTCTATCATAACTTTATCTCCAGGTATAATTCTAATAAAGTTCATACGTAGCTTACCTGATATATGAGCTAGGATTTGATGTCCGTTTTCAAGCTCCACTTTAAAAGTAGCGTTAGGAAGCTTTTCAAGGACAGTACCTTCCACTTCGATAACATCGTTTTTAGACAAGGTATAAAACCTCCTTAATACTATTACAATTAAATTTTAAAAGGCTCTAATGCTTTTCTAATATCTGCATCAAGCAAATAAAGATTTTCATCAAGCTTCTTTTTTATATTATAATCTATTTTGTTAACAATTTGAACATGTTTTTTCTTTTTTTTCTTAGGTTTTTCTAATTTTCTTAGTTCACCATCAACCAAGTATAAAAATTCGTCATCAAGACCAAAAATTATAAAAGGTCGTCTTTTATCACGTCCACATTTAGAATAAACAACTTGACCTTTGGTATACAACCTAATTCACCTCAATATAAAAATCTTAAAGTGTGAGTATTTCTGGTTCATCTTCAGTAATAAGTATAGTGTTTTCATAGTGAGCACAAAGAGAACCATCTTTTGTAACAACTGTCCAGCCATCTTGAAGCACCTTTATATCTTTTGCTCCAACATTTACCATAGGCTCAATAGCTAAAGCCATACCTCTAATAAGTTTAGGTCCTTTTTTATGAAATGGTCTAAAATTTGGTATTTGAGGGTCTTCATGTAATTGTTTACCAATACCATGCCCTACATAATCTCTAACTACTGAAAAACCATTATCTTCAATATATTCTTGTATTGCAGCAGATATATCATATAAATAATATCCAACTTTTGCAAATTTTATGCCTTCAAAAAATGATTGCTTAGTAACATCTATAAGCTTTTTAGCTTCATTTGATATATTACCAACTGCAAAAGTTCTAGCTGCGTCTGCGTGAAACCCATTTTTATAAGTTCCCACATCTATACTAATAATATCGCCTTCTTTAAGAATAATATCTGAAGGTATACCATGTATTAATTGATTATTAACTGATGCACAAATAGTAGCAGGAAATCCACCATATCCTTTAAAAGAAGGAGTTGCATCATTAGATTTAATAAAATCAAAAGCTATTTTATCAAGCGCTTTTGTAGAAATGCCTGGTTTAATATTTTGTTCCATAAGTTCTAAAACTTTAGCATTTATTTTACCAGCTTCTCTCATAAGTTCCATATGCTTATCATTTTTTATTGTAATAGCCATTACTTAGCCCCTTCTAAAGCATCTATTAATTGTTTGCTTATATCTTCAATGTTACCAACACCGCTTATCTCTAAAAGGAGTCCTTTATTTTTGTAATAATCAATTATAGGTGATGTAGATGTATGGTAAACAGAAAGTCTGTTTTTAACAGTTTCTTCATTATCATCTTTACGTTGAATAAGTTCAGAGCCACATTCACCACAAACGCCATCTTCTTTAGGTGGATTATATTTTATATGATACATTTGACCACATTTAGGACAACCACGTCTACCAACCATACGTTCAATAATAAGGTCATCTTGAACACTTATTAAAACAACTTTGTCAATATCTCCAACAATAGAAGGTAAACCTTCTGCTTGTTCTACATTACGAGGATATCCGTCTAAAATAAATCCATTTTTACAATCATCTTTTTTGATTCTGTTAGAAAGAAGCGTTGCTACAATCTCATCAGAAACAAGTTCACCAGCATTCATTATATCAATTATTTTTAAACCAAGTTCAGTTTTTTGGTTAATTTCATCTCTTAATAAATCACCAGTAGAAATGTGTGCTATATCAAAATGCTTTGATAAAACTTTAGCCTGAGTACCTTTACCAGCACCAGGGCTTCCTATAAGTACAAGTTTCATATTTACCCTTCTTTCAAAATAACGTTTGTTATTTGGTTAATATAGAGAAAGTGCAATGCACTCCCTCGAATTACCCAATTATTTATTAACCTAAAAATCCTTTATAATTTCTCATTAAAAGTTGAGAATCAAGTTGTTTAACAATCTCTAAAGCAACACCAGTTACAATGAGAAGTGTTGTTCCGCCAAAACCAACATTTACTTTGAATATCCATTCAAATAAAACTGGTACAATAGCTATAAAAGCATAGAAACAAGCACCTATTAAAGAGATTTTATTTACAACATTTTGTATAAAATCAGAAGTAGGTTTTCCTGGTCTAATACCAGGGATAAATCCACCATTTTTTTTCATATTTTCTGCAACCTCAATAGGATTGAAAGAAAATGATGTATAGAAAGACGTAAAGCAAAAAATTAATATAATGTATAATATAGCACCTACAGGGTTAGTTATATTTAAAATACGTACAACTTCTTGTAACCAACTAGGAGGCGTTTGCCAAAGTTGAGAAATAGTTTGAGGAAACTGCAATATAGATATTGCAAATATGATAGACATTACACCAGCAATGTTAACCTTAATAGGTATAAATGTAGATTGTCCACCATACATTTTTCTACCAACCATTTTTTTAGAATATTGTACAGGTATTCTCCTTTCCCCGTCTTGAACAAGAATAACAAAAGCAATAAGCAGAACAAATAATATAACTATTATAGCTGCTTTAATATAAGCACTAGCTCCACCACCTACAGTATCAACATATAAAGTTGTTATTGTTTTTGGTAAACTAGCTAAAATATTAGCAAAGATAATAAAAGATGTACCATTCCCAATACCTTTTTCTGTTAATCTTTCACCAAGCCACATAACAAACATAGTACCTGCTACCATAGACAATGCTGCTACAAAGTAGACAAAAGCATTTTGATAAACAAAAGCACCTCTTAAAGTTAAGATTTGTCCAAAGGCTTGCATAAAAGCTAAAACAACAGCTAATACACGAGTGTATTTATTAATTATTTTTCTACCCTGTTCCCCTTCTTTATTGAGCTGTTCAAGCCTAGGTATAGCAACTGTTAAAAGTTGCATTATAATAGATGAAGTAATGTATGGTCCTATACCTAAAGCAAAAATTGTTCCAAAAGCACCACCAGTAATAATACCATAAAGAGTACTATTAAGGTTTGTACTTAAGTCTGCAATGTTAATACCTGGAACTGTAATTTTAGTACCAATTCTTATAACTAAAATCATAAGTATCATAAAAATTATTCTTTTACGAAGTTCTGGTACTTTCCAAGCATTCCTAAAGGTTGAAAACATTAGATCACCTCAGCTTTTCCGCCTGCTGCTTCAATTTTTTCAATAGCTGTTTTGCTAAATAAATTTACTTTTACAGTAATGTTTTTAATATTTAATTCACCATTACCAAGAATTTTAACACCATCTCTAGGGTTACTTACTAAACCTTTTGATTTAAGAGCATCAATATCAATAGTAGCTCCATCTTCAAAAACGTTTAAAAGGTTTACGTTAATAGCAACGATTTCTTTGTGGTTTCTGCAATGGAATCCTCTTTTAGGAATTCTTCTGTAAAGAGGCATTTGACCACCTTCAAAACCTGGTCTTACACCACCGCCAGAACGAGCGTTTTGACCTTTGTGACCTCTACCTGCAGTTTTACCGTTACCAGAACCGTGTCCTCTACCTTTACGAAATACTTTACCTTTTGAACCTTCAGCTGGTCTTAATTCACTTAAATTCATTTAAGGGACACCTCCTTTTACTAGATTTCTTCAACTTTAACTAAGTGTTTAACTTGTTGAATCATACCTCTAATAGCAGCGTTGTCTTCTTTAACAACAGAACTATTAGTTTTTTTAAGTCCTAAAGCTTCAACAGTTTTTTTATGTTTAGGGATAGCACCAATTTTAGATTTAACTAAAGTAATTTTTAAACTCATTTATATGCCCTCCTTAACCTAAAATTTCTTCAACTGTTTTACCACGAAGTCTAGCAACACGCTCAGGAGTAGTAACTCTGCTTAATCCTTCAATAGTTGCATTAACAACGTTTTTCTTATTATTAGAACCTAAAGATTTAGTTCTAATATTTCTAATACCTGCAAGCTCTAAAACCGCACGAGCAGGACCACCAGCGATTACCCCAGTACCTTCTGGAGCTGGTTTTAATAATACAGTTGCACTTCCAAATTTACCCATCATTTCATGGTAAATACTATCATCTTTATTACGTTCAACATAAATAAGGTTTTTCATAGCATCTTCTTTGCCTTTTCTGATAGCATCAGGTATTTCCATAGCTTTACCAAGACCAACGCCAACGTGTCCGTTTTCATCACCAACAACTACTAATGCTGCAAAACGGAAAGTACGACCACCTTTAACAACCTTAGTAACACGTTTAATAGTAACAACCTTATCTTTTAAATCAAGCGTACTCGCATTAATTTTGTTTCTCAAGATTTTCCCTCCTTACTAAAATTGTAAGCCAGCTTCTCTAGCTGCTTCAGCTAAAGCCATAACTTTGCCTTGATATATATAACCGCCACGGTCAAATACTACTGTATTAATACCTTTAGCGATAGCTTTTTTAGCAACTTCAGCACCAACTACTTTAGCTGCTTCAACATCAGATGTTTTAGAAAGCTTACCTTTAATGTCCGCCTCCATAGTAGATGCAGAAACTATTGTATTGCCTACTGTATCATCTATGATTTGAGCATAGATGTGTTTATTACTTCTAAATACTGCCAATCTAGGTTTTTGTGCTGTACCATTTACTTTATTACGAATTCTTAAATGACGTTTTTGTCTAGCTTCAGCACGTGATGGCTTTCTTATCATAGTGTCCTCACCCCTTTATTATTTCTTACCTGTTTTACCAACTTTACGTCTAATGTGTTCAGTAGTATATTTAATACCTTTACCTTTGTAAGGTTCTGGTGGACGTTTAGATCTGATTTCAGCAGCAAACTGTCCAACTTTTTCTTTGTCGATACCAGAAACGATAATTTTGTTACTTCCTTCAACAGTAGTAGTAACACCTTCTGGGTCAACCATTTCAACAGGGTGAGAATAACCTAAAGTAAGATTTAATTTGTTACCAGATTTTGCAGCTCTGTAACCAACCCCGTTTATTTCAAGTTCTTTAGTGTATCCTTCAGTAACACCTACAATCATATTGTAAATAAGTGTTCTAGTAAGACCATGTAAAGATTTATATCTTTTTAAATCACTAGGTCTAGTAACAACTATTTCATTGTTTTCAACTGTGATAGTTAAATCGTCAACTAATTTACGAGTTAAAGTACCTTTAGCACCTTTAACAGTGATAACATTGCCTTCCTCAAGCTTAACATCAACACCAGCTGGGATAGCAATAGGTAATCTACCTATACGTGACATTTATTGCACCTCCTGTTTTTTTAATTACCAAACAAAAGCGATAATTTCTCCGCCAACACCAAGTTTTCTAGCTTCTTTATCTGTAACAATACCTTTGTTAGTAGAGATAATAGCAGTACCAAGACCGCCTAAAACTCTAGGAAGCTCTTCTCTGTTAGCATAAACTCTAAGACCAGGCTTAGAAATTCTTTTTATACCAGAAATAACCTTTTCGTTTTTATCTTTTCCATATTTTAATGTAATACGCATAGTTTTCTTAACGCCATCTTCGATTAATTCAAAACCTTGCACATAACCTTCATTCACTAAAATATTAGCAATAGCTTCTTTCATTTTAGAAGAAGGTACATCAACTGTATTATGTTTTGCAGTATTAGCATTTCTAATTCTTGTAAGCATATCTGCAATAGGATCGCTCATTGACATTGTAAAAATCCTCCTTTCCCAAAATTACCAACTAGCTTTTTTTACTCCCGGGATTTGACCTTTGTAGGCTAATTCACGGAAACAAATACGACATATACCAAATTTTCTTAAATAACCATGTGGTCTACCGCAAATTCTACAACGAGTATAAGCTTGTGTTGAATGTTTTGGTTTTCTTTGTTGCTTCACGACCATAGATTTTTTAGCCATATCCTTGCTCCTCCCTTATTTTTTAAACGGCATACCGAATAATCTTAATAATTCTCTAGCTTCTTCATCAGTTTTAGCAGTAGTAACAAAAACGATATCCATACCTCTAATTTTGTCAATTTTGTCATATCTAATTTCAGGGAACATAAGTTGTTCTTTAACACCTAAAGTATAGTTACCTCTACCATCAAATGAGTTAGCACTAACACCACGGAAGTCACGAACACGAGGTAAAGCTAAGTTTATTAATCTATTAGCAAAGCTGTACATTTTTTCGCCTCTAAGTGTAACTTTACAACCGATAGGCATACCTGCACGAAGTTTAAATGCAGCTATAGATTTTTTAGCTTTAGTAACAACTGGTTTTTGACCTGCAATAATAGCTAAATCGGCAGCAGCACTTTCAATAGCTTTAGCATTTTCTTTTGCCTCACCAAGACCCATGTTGATAACTATTTTTTCAATTTTTGGAACTTCCATTTTATTTTTATATGAAAACTTTTTCATCATAGCATCAACGATTTCATTTTCATAGTATTCTCTTAAAACGTTCACAGTAAAATGTACCTCCTTTCTTAATCAATAACTTCTCCAGTTTTTTTGATTATTCTCTTTTTAACTCTTTTACCATTTACTTCTTCAATTTTGTAGCCAAGTCTGCTAGCTTTACCATTGTGTAAATACATTACATTAGAAGCATCAATTGGAGCTTCTTTAGTAATAATACCACCACTATGATTTATAGCATTTGGTTTTTGGTGTTTTTTAACTTGGTTAACACCTTCAACTACAACTTTGTTATTTTTTCTATCTACAAGAAGAACTTTACCTTCTTTATCTTTATCTTTACCAGCAATAACAACTACCTTGTCGCCTCTTTTAATCTTCACAGTTACACCTCCTTATAATACTTCAGGTGCAAGAGATAATATTTTCATAAATTGTTTTTCTCTAAGCTCTCTAGCAACTGGTCCAAATATACGAGTACCTCTAGGGTTTTTGTCATCTTTAATGATAACAGCAGCGTTTTCATCAAATTTAATATAAGAACCATCTGGTCTTGAAGCACCTTTAACAGTTCTAACAACAACAGCCTTAACAACGTCACCTTTTTTAACAACGCCACCAGGTGTTGCATCTTTAACACTAGCAACAATAATGTCACCTATATTTGCATATCTTCTAGTTGAACCACCTAATACTCTGATACATAATAATTCTTTAGCACCTGAGTTATCGGCAACAACTAATCTTGATTCTTGTTGTATCAATTGAGTTACCTCCTTTCATACAGGAACTATTTAGCTTTTTCTACGATATTAACAAGTCTCCATCTTTTATCTTTAGATAAAGGTCTTGTTTCCATAACTTTAACACGGTCACCAATTTTACATTCATTATTTTCATCGTGAGCCTTTAACTTATAAGTAGTCTTCACAATTTTTTTGTATAATGGGTGTCTAACATTGTTTTCAACAGCAACAACGATAGTTTTGTCCATTTTGTCGCTTACAACTTTACCAATTCTTGTTTTACGAAGATTTCTTTCCACTAAGGTTACCTCCTTCCATTATACTAATTACATACCTTTTTGCTTTTGAGTGATTACAGTTTGAATACGAGCAATGTTTCTACGAACTTCTCTAATTCTAGCAGTATTATTTAATTGATTAGTAGCATTTTGAAATCTTAAATTAAATAATTCTTTTTTAGCAGAAACTAATTCAACGTTTAACTCATCAGCAGATTTATTTTTAAGCTCTAATAAATAATCCTTAGTTTTCACTGTTATCACCTTCCATTTCTTGGTCAGCACGTGACACAATTTTACATTTAATAGGTAATTTGTGAATAGCAAGACGAAGAGCTTCACGAGCAACTTCTTCATTTACGCCAGCTATTTCAAACATAATTCTACCTGGTTTAACAACAGCTACCCAATATTCAGGTGAACCTTTACCAGAACCCATCCTTGTTTCAGCAGGTTTTTCAGTAATAGGTTTGTCTGGGAATACTTTAATCCAAACTTTACCACCACGTTTGATATATCTAGTCATAGCAATACGGGCAGCTTCTATTTGATTAGCAGTAATCCAGCTTGGTTCACAAGCTTGTATACCGAATTCACCATAAGTAATCTTATTACCACGAGTAGCTTTACCTTTTAAACGTCCTCTAAATTGTTTACGTCTTTTAACTCTTTTAGGCATTAACATTACTCTTCACTCCCTTCCTTAGCAGCTCTTTGAGGAAGAACTTCTCCTTTGTAAATCCAAACTTTAACACCGATTTTACCATAAGTAGTATCAGCTTCAGCAAAACCATAATCAATGTCAGCTCTTAAAGTTTGAAGAGGAATAGTACCTTCATGATAATGTTCAGTACGAGCCATTTCAGCACCGCCTAAACGACCAGAACAAGCAGTTTTGATACCTTTAGCACCTAATTTCATTGTTCTTGTCATAGCTTGTTTCATAGCTCTTCTAAATGTTACACGATTTTCTAATTGACGTGCAATATCTTCAGCTACTAATTGAGAATCAAGCTCAGGTTTTTTAATTTCTTCTATGTTAATTAAAACTTTGTGTGAAGTCATTTTTTGAAGCTCATTGCTTAAAGCTTGAATAGCTTCACCTTTTCTACCAATAACATTACCTGGTTTAGCAGTGTGAATAGTTATTTTAACTTTAGCATTTTCATCTGCGTTAACTCTTTCTATTTGAATTCTAGAAACGCTAGAGTCTTTTAATTTATTTTTAATACAAGTTCTAAGTGCATTATCTTCAACTAAACAGTCTGCATAGTTGTGTTTGTCAGCATACCAAACTGAATCCCAGTCTTTGATAACACCCACTCTTAAACCGTGTGGATTAACTTTTTGACCCATCGTGAACCTCCTTATCTTTCTTTAAGATATATTGAAATGTGAGCAGTACGTTTGTTAATTCTATAAGCTCTACCTTGAGCTCTTGGACGAATTCTTTTAAGAGTTGGTCCTTGATTAGCAACTACCTCATCAACATATAATTTATCAACATCAAATCCTAAGTTATGTTCTGCATTAGCGATAGCAGATTTTAAAACTTTTTCGATAAGCTCAGCAGCATATCTTGGTGAGTAAGCAAGAATAGCTAAAGCTTCAGAAACATTTTTACCTTTAATTTGGTCTAAAACTATTCTAGCTTTAGTGTTAGAAATTTTAGCAAAATTGTGGTGAGCTTCAGCTCTTTGTCTTTTAAGCTCTCTAGTAGCTGCATTTCTAACTTTTCTTTTGTACTTACTTCTACTTTTAATCTGTTCAGACATTAAATTAACCTCCTTCCAAAGCCGATTAACGTACTCTTGATTTTTTCTCTGCGTCTTTTCCGTGACCTTTATAAGTTCTAGTTAAAGCGAACTCTCCTAATTTGTGTCCAACCATATCTTCAGTAATGTACACAGGCACATGTTTTCTACCATCATGAACAGCGATTGTATGACCAATCATTTCTGGGAAAATAGTAGAACGACGAGACCAAGTTTTTATAACATTTTTTGTGTTAGCAGCATTTTGAGCGTCAACCTTTTTAAGAAGGTGTGCATCACAAAATGGTCCTTTTTTAAGCGATCTAGCCATTTAAACAGCCCTCCTTTTATTTATTTCTACCACGGATAATATATTTATTACTTGCTTTATGTTTCTTTCTAGTTTTGTATCCAAGAGCTGGTTTACCCCAAGGAGTACAAGGAGCTGGTCTACCAATAGGTGCTCTACCTTCACCACCACCGTGAGGGTGATCATTAGGGTTCATAACAGAACCACGAACAGTAGGACGGATACCCATATGACGTTTTTTACCAGCTTTACCAATATTGATAAGCTCATGGTCAATGTTACCAACTTGACCGATTGTAGCTCTACAATCAATAGGTAATAATCTCATTTCACCAGAAGGAAGTCTAACAGTAGCATATTTACCTTCTTTAGCCATTAATTGAGCAACGTTACCAGCAGCACGAACTAATTGTCCACCTGCGCCTGGTTTCATTTCAATATTGTGAATTTCAGAACCAACAGGGATATTTCTCATAGGTAATGTATTACCAACTCTGATTTCAGCATCTGGACCATTTGATAAAATATCACCAACTTTTAATCCATTAGGTGCGATAATGTAAGATTTAACACCATCTGCATAACAAATTAAAGCAATATTAGAAGTTCTGTTTGGGTCATATTCAATAGCAACAACTTTAGCATTGATACCATCTTTATTTCTTTTAAAGTCGATAATTCTGTATTTTTTCTTATGTCCACCACCGTGATGACGAACAGTTATTTTACCCTGATTATTACGCCCAGAAGTTTTTTTGATATGAACAACTAAGCTTTTCTCAGGAGTTTTTTTAGTAATTTCTGAGAAGTCAGAAACAGTCATCTGTCTTCTTGAAGGTGTATAAGGTTTAAATCTCTTAATACCCATTAATTACACTCCTTTCGATTTTCCTTACAACGTTTCCGTGTGTTTCATCAATTTATAAATATTAATTAATTATACTACATTCCTTGGAAGATTTCAATATCTTTGCTATCTTCTTTTAATGTAACGATTGCTTTTTTTCTATTATTAGTTTTACCAAAAGTATAACCACGTCTTTTAGTTTTACCTGTTAAATTCATAGTATTAACTGAGTCTACTTTAACACCATCAAACATTTTTTCTACAGCTTGTTTGATTTGTACTTTAGTAGCTTCAGGGTGTACATAAAAAGCATATTTTCTATCAGCCATTAAAGTCATACTTTTTTCAGTAACAACAGGTTTTAAAATAACGTCATAGTACTTAATATCAGCCATTATTTGTACACCTCCTCAATTTTAGCTAAAGCTTCTTTTGTAACAACAAAGCTTTCATATTTTAAGATGTCATATACATTAATAGTATTAACACCAGCAGTTTTTATATTAGGTATATTTCTAGTAGATAATAATACATTTTTATTATTTTCTCCTAAAACAACTAAACCTTTGTTTACATTTAAGTTATCAAGAACTTTTTTCATTTCTTTAGTTTTAATTTCGTTTAATTTAAGCTCATCTACAACAACAAATTTTTCATTGTTTACTTTAGTAGTAAGAGCAGATTTAAGAGCTAATCTTTTAACTTTTTTATTTAATTTAAAAGAGAAATCTCTTGGTTTTGGAGCGAATACAACGCCACCGCCAGTCCATTGAGGAGAACGAATAGAACCTTGTCTAGCACGACCAGTACCTTTTTGTCTCCAAGGTTTTCTACCACCACCACGAACTTCTGCACGAGTTTTAGCACTTTTAGTACCTTGTCTTTGATTAGCTAAGTATTGAACAACAGCTTGATGCATAACGTGTTCGTTTACTTCAACACCAAAAATATTTTCATTTAATTCAACAGAGCCTACTTCGCTTCCGCTCATATTTAAAACTTTAACAGTTATTGCCATTTAGGTTTTCCTCCTTTCGTAAAGATTAATTAAGCCTTTACGCTTTCTTTAATTACAAGAATTGAACCTTTGTTGCCAGGAACAGCACCTTTAACAAGAATTAAATTCTTATCAGCATCTACTCTAACAACCTCAAGGTTTTGAATAGTAACATTTTCTGCACCCATATGTCCAGGCATTTTTTTACCTTTTTTAACTTTACCAGGAGTAGTTGCAGAAGATAAAGAACCAACACCTCTGTGGTATTTAGAACCGTGAGCCATAGGACCTCTATGTTGGTTATGTCTTTTAATTGCACCTTGGAAACCTTTTCCTTTAGATACACCACTTACGTCAATTTTATCACCAGCAGCAAATATATCAGCTTTAATTAAAGCACCTAATTCATATTCACTAGCATTTTCAAGTTTAAATTCTTTTAATAATTTAGTAGCAGTAACACCTGCTTTTTCAAAATGACCTTTTAAAGGTTTGTTCACTTTGCTTTCTTTAACTTCACCGAAACCAACTTGAACAGCTTCATAACCGTCATTTTCCATAGTTTTCTTTTGAGTAACAACACAAGGACCTGCTTCTAAAACAGTAACTGGAATAAGAATACCATTTTCAGCAAAAATTTGTGTCATACCGATTTTTTTAGCAATAATGCCTTTTTTCATAATTAAATTGCACCTCCGTAGTCTACAGCGGATTACCTACTAAATATTTTAGGTAATCATTCTAGGCAAATATAAGGCGAACTTATATAAACCAAATTGGATTAATTACATTAATAAGTTTTTGTAATTATTATTTACGTTATAACCATTTTTATTGATATTTATTACTTTTAAATTAGATAGTTTTTAAAGTAATGTCAACACCAGCTGGTAAATCAAGACGGCTTAAGCTATCCATAGTTTTTTGAGTTGGCATAGAAATATCAATTAATCTTTTATGAGTTCTAAGCTCAAATTGTTCTCTAGAATCTTTGTCCTTGTGAACTGCTCTTAATATAGTAACAACTTCTTTTTTAGTTGGAAGTGGAATAGGTCCACTTACTTGAGCACCTGTTTTTTTAGCAGTTTCAATAATTTGTACAGCAGATTGGTCGATTAACTTATGGTCATAAGCTTTAAGACTGATTCTAAGCTTTTGATTAGCCATAAAAAAAGTCCCCTCCTTTTCGCACTTTTAATTTTTAGTACGACAAGCGGTGACTGCACACATCAATAACACAATAGGCAAACTATACCTATTGAGAAGTATTTTCACAAAAATAAAATACTTACAAATATTCGATATACACAGTGACTTGTCGCCCGGTTTCTTGAACTGGACATCGCTCCATAGAAAAACTTACCGACAGGGTAACAACCTTCTATTTCTTCGCTCTTATGTCACAACAAAAAGATTATATCATATACTAAATATATTTGCAAGTACTTTTTTAAATTTTTTTGTAAAAATTTTAATTTTAATTAAAATCTTTATAATTTATAAAATTAATTATCAATTATAAAAAAAGTCCATAGGTAATAAGAATAAGTAAGGACTTGTTATTATTGCTAATGCTATTGCTACTATTTTCTTTTCTCTTTCATTAAGTGTTGTTTTTCTTAAAGTTATCTTTTTATTAAATATGTAAATAAATGTTGATGCTATTATCATACATATTACAATATATATAAAACTAAATATATTACTAAATGGACTACCATATATACCTAATTGAAAGTTATCAAAAAATTTACTAAATTTACTTTCTTTTGGTAAACTTATAAACATAGTTGCAAATAATCCTAATCCTCCTATAATATCTGAAAGAAAACCATATCCCCAAACCCCTAATATTGAACTCCTATAATTTTTAAATATATTTTCTACTTTTAATATTTTCATAGTTATTAAAACTACTAAAGAATCTACAATAAAGTTTCCTATTAATACTGGTATTAAAATTGGTGGGAATAGTACCATTAACCAAATCGGAAATATAACATTATACAATACAATATTTTTCTTTTTCATAAAATTCACTTCCTTACTTATTGACAATAATCTAGTTAAAATTATAAACTTTAATAATTTTCTTGTCAATAAATAGTCATAATTAGACAATTTAATGTAAAAATTAACATTTATTTTTCTTTTTCCAATATTTATAAAAATGTTCTATTGTTAGAGTATTTTTTAATAG
>CALWDX010000044.1 GCA_944376805.1 uncultured Clostridia bacterium | reverse complement strand
TAGTCGTTGAAGGTTCTCCTTTTCGGAGCTTCCCTGCTGATTGCCCATTGTTTCATCACTTAGGATTTAACCTTATGACATCTAACTAATTTTTTCTACTTTCGTTACATTCACACTTAAGTTTTTTTCAACTTTATGTTTTAGTTTAGTTAGCTTTAGGAGTTCCCAGCAATTCGAGTAGTATTGGATAGGTTTCTCCTATCTCTACATACAAGTTTCCATGTATGCTGACTATATTTAGCTACTAACTTATGACTAAAGCCATCAGTTTGTGTAGCTATTTTTAATCAAAATCTATAATATTACTATTTTCTAAAATGTCACTATCAATAAGTTTTAAATTTTTTAAATTTTTAAGTTCTTTTCTAATTTCCTTTAAAAATAAAGTATATTCATTAAATAAATTTATATTATTTTTACAAAAGTTTGTAGCATATTCTATACTCATCATAAACATATATGAAGGGCTTGTAGTTTGTATAATAGATAAGCATTTTTCTAACTTGTTTTTGTTTATAATATTACTATTAAGGTGTAATACACCACATTGTGTAAAGCTAGGTAAAGTTTTATGAAAACTTTGTATAACTATATCTGCACCACATTGTATAGCAGTTTTAGGAAAATTACTAGAAAAATTAAAATGTGCACCATGTGCTTCATCTACTATAAGAACAATATTATTTTTGTGTAATAATTTTGCAATATTTTCTATATCACTGACAAATCCTTCATAAGTTGGACTTGTTAAAATAAAGACTTTTACATTTGGAGATTTTTTTATAGCATTTTCTACATTTTTTATATCTATACCACAAGGTATATTATATTTTATAGTAGGTTCAATGTATATAGGTAATGCTCCACTTAAAACTATACCATTATAAACACTTATATGACAATTTCTTGCTACTAATATTTGTTCATTAGGAGAAACACAAGCCATAATTGAAGCCATTATACCACTGCTACTGCCATTAACAAGAAAATAACTATCTTTTGTACTAAAAGTATTTGCTAAAATTTCTTTAGATTGTTTTATTATAGTTTCAGGTTTATGCATATTATCAGTTTCATCTATTTCTGTAAAATCTAAATCTATAAAATCATAGAAATCATTTAAAAATTTTTTATTTCTTTTATGTCCAGGCATATGAAAAGGATATATTTTTTTATTTGATAAATTTTTTAGGGTATTATATATAGGTCTATCCATATGTTACCTCCATTCTGGCAATACATTTTCGTTTTGCAAAGCTTTTATTATAACCATTATTATAGGTCCTATAATAAATCCAAAAATACCAAATACTTGAAGCCCTATATATATAGACATTAATGTGGCTAAAGGGTGTATACCTATTTGTTTACCTAAAATTTTAGGCTCTACAAATTGTCTTGTTGATAATACAACTACATATATAATAATGAGTCCAACAGATAGACCATAATTTTTAGTAATCACATTATATAAAGCCCAAGGCCAAAGAATAAAACCACTACCAAAAACAGGTAAAGCATCTATTATACCAACAACTACTGCTATAAATAAAGCATAAGGTGCTTTTAATATTAATAAACCAATAAAACATATAGTAGCTATTAAACACATTATTATAGATTGAGCTTTTATATATCCAAAAACAGCTTCACCTATACCAGATTTAATAATATTAAATTTATCAGCATATTTTTTAGGTAATTGCTTTACAATAAAATTTTGGATATTTTCTTTATCTATAAGCATTAAATAACAAGATATTATACTTATTATAGTTATCATAAGTGCATTAGGTACTTTTTTAATTACTTTTATAGAAGTATTTTTTAGTCCATTTCCCAAAAATTCACCAATTATTGATGAAGAGTTTTCAAAAAAGTTAATAATTGTATTTTCAAGTACATCAGGTAATATTTTTATTAATTCTTGAGTTTTTTCATTTATGTCATTAAATGTTGATTTTATAGATTCTATATAAATAGGTAAATCTTTGCTAAATTCTTTAGCTTCTTTTACTATTTGTCCTACTATACCAACACCAACAAATATAATTAAAAGTATTAATAAAACTATACATAAAATACTACTAATATGTTTAGGAATTTTATATCTATTAGTTAAAATTTTAAATAGTGGATATAAAATTATACATAAAATATAACCAATTATAAATGGTAAAAACAATCCTCCTATATAGTTTAAAAATAAATATAATAAAATTAACATTAAAATTAATTTTAATATTTTTACTAATGTTTCTTTGTTATCTAAAAAACTCATTTTAGTCACCACCTTTTTAATTTTTATAAATATATTATACATTATAATAAAAATAATGTCTATTAAAATTATTACTTGAAAATTTATATAAATAAAAATTATATTTAATATTGTAACATTTTTACATTTGTTGAATATTATAAAATTAGGTTAGATAGCCTATTAATTATTATTAAAAAGGAGGGTTTATTGTGGATTGTAATGAATGTATTGATAAAGAGTGTATACCTTATGAAGAATATATTAAAGTTGTAAAATTAGCTAGAGCATATGTTCCTTTTCAAAAACTTTGTAGTATATATGATGATGAAGAAGCTATGATTAAAGGAACTATTTTTCCAGAGTTAGCAAGACCTTATTGTAAAGAAGATAGAAATATTATGAGAGAAGATAATAATTGTTTTGTAGATATGTAATTTTTGGGAGGCATAAAATATGGAAAGAGAAGAAGTTTTAAAAAAGCTTACAGCTTTAGATTTTATGGCTGTTGATATGGCTTTATATTTAGATACACACCCTTATGATAAAGAAGGTATAGCTATTTATAATGAAATCTTAAAAGAGGCAGATAGTGTTCGCACTATTTATGAAGAAAAATTTGGACCTTTATGTTCTTATCGTTCTATGTCTAATGAAGAAAAATTCAAATGGATAGATAATCCTTGGCCTTGGCAAGAATGTTTTAATTATAAATTGAAAGGAGAAATGTGCTAATGTGGATATATGAAAAAAAACTTGAATTTCCTGTTAAAATTAAAAATAAAAATCCTCAACTTGGTAAACTTATTTTAACTCAATATGGTGGTCCTAATGGTGAGCTTGGAGCAGCTATTCGTTATCTTAGCCAAAGATTTACTATGATAACTCCTGAAGCTAAAGCTATTTTAAATGATATAGGAACAGAAGAATTAGCACATTAACTATATCATTAATATATAAAAATAAAAGACACCAAATAGTGTCTTTTATTAAATAAATTTTAATCTCTTCCAATATCTTCTGAAGTTGTAAAGTCATAATTAACTTCTGTTCCATCAGATAATACCATTGTCAAACGGTGATTACCAGCTAGTAATTTAGTTCCAAAGTTAATAGTAAATGTATTACTAGTATTATTTCCAGTAAAATCTACTCTTGCTGTAGATGTACTAACACCACTAAGATTTAAAGTATCACCAGGAATTTTACCAGTAGAAGGAGTTTTCCAAGTTACTTCTTTATCAAATTTTACTGTCATTTCAAAACCAATAGGAGATATAGCTTTTATATTTTCTATTGAAGTAATTTTTGGATCATCTACAGGTGGTTGTACAGGTGGAGCATATTCAGGTATTTCTTTGTAAGTGTAATATAAACTAGCATTACCTTTAGCATCTTTTGTAGCAAAACAGAAGTATTTACCAGTAGTATTTTCTACATTAGGTACTTCAATATAATTTACACCATTAGTTATTGATACAGGTGTACCATTTTCAAAAATATCTTTAGGGTCTTTAGGGCTTGTATCTTGTGGTACATCATCATATATTTTATAGTATAATGTACCAGACTCACTTGAGCGAATTTGAACTTCAGCAGTATCTTTAGATTTCCATTCCCAACTATCCCAATTAATTATTGGAGCGTCAGTATCAAAATAAATAGTTTCTTGAGCAACAGTGTCATCTGGGAATGTTATATTCATAGTAACATTAATATTACTATATGGTAAAGTACCTTTTTTCAAGTACACTGTATATGTTTTATTATCAGTACTTTCAACTTTTTCTAAAGAAAAATCTCCTTTAGAACAATTAAGATTAAAAGCACTTAAATCTAATTTTTCTTTTGTAGGTTCTGATAAAGTTACAGTAAACCAATATGCAGTATTATCAAAACCATCAATGCGAAAATCATAATCTAAATTTGTTATAGAAATATTACCAGGTTCTGGGGTATTTGCTTTACCAGGAATAGTAGCTAATTTTACAGGAGTTACACGCTCATAACCATATTGTGTATCTTTTGCTACATAATACATTTCATATTCGGTTTCAGGTTTTAAATTAGTTAAATTAAGTTTTTGATGTTGGTCAGTCATTTCAACTTTTGTACCATTTTTTATAATGTCTTCTGCTGTTGGTGCATCTAAAGTTGATTTTATACTACGAGTTTTAGGCACTTCTTTAAGCATATAGAATAATTGACCTCTTACATCTGTTGTATATTCAAATGTAGCTTCTGTATTAGAGTTACGTTTTATAGAAAGAACTTGAATATCAGCACAATCAAATTTACTTATAAAGTCGTGATTAACTCTTTTTCCATCTTCTAAAGTTACTTCTAAATTATAAGTATTATCATCATAATAAGTAGTTTTTAAGTCATATATACGATTATCTTGTGTAGATATACTAAGAATAGTCATATCTTTTCCACCACTAGTACAAATAATACTAAATGCAGATAAAGGTAGTGGCTTATTTGTTGGACGGTTAAGAGTTACTCTAACTTGACCATTACGAACAGTTTCTACATTTAAAATAGAAATTGGTGTTGTGTTATTATTATTGTTGTTGTTATTGTTATTACTATTATTATTGCTATTGTTAGAATTACTATTATTGTTGCTAGGGCTTCCACCACCACTAATAGAAATAGTATTAGAATTATTATTTTGATTAGAAGAGTTATTAGAGGTTGTGGAAACATTTTCAACTTTTCCATTACCTTTAATACTTGTATTACTTGCATTAGATTGAATGTTAACTTGTTTAACATTACCTTCTACATTAACTTGTGCAGTTGAATTTATTTGCATATTTTGAACAGAAGCATTTTTTTCAACATTTACTTGAGGGTTTTTAGCAGAATTTGAAATGTTTAAATTAGTTACATTTCCACGAACTGTTAAGTTGCCACTATTTAATGTTGCACTTTCAATTTTACCATCTAATATAGCATCTGTTGAAACTTGAACATTACCAATATTAGATTGGTCATTAGCAACTAAACGTACTTCGCCACCATCTCTTGCAACACTTACATCACCTAATGAACTATTGTTAACATGAACAGATTGAACACCACCACCCCAAATATATGTGTGTCCTTTTACTGTTATATTATTAAGTGTTACATCACCATTAGTAATGCCTGGAGCTAAATATAAATCACCAGATATAGTAGTATCTTCTAAAGTTACATTAGGTGAATTTATTACTACATCTTTTTCTGTCTGTGTACTATAAGTACCTTCTTTATTATATACATTTCCTAATATTTGATTAAATATAGTTATAGCTTCAGCACGAGTTATATTTTCATTTGGCTTAAAGTTTCCATTATTATCACCAGATAAAACTCCTTCTCCAGCCATACTAGAAACAGCATCTTTTGCCCATTGTGGAATTTGAGCATCATCTGGGAATTGTTTACTAGTGTTATTTTTCATATCAAATGCACGAAAAATCATTGTTGCAGCTTCAGCACGAGTAATTTTATCTTCTGGACGAACTAAATTATTATTACCATACATTACACCAGCAGCATTTGCTTTTAAAATTGCATCAGTATAAAATTTTTCTGGTAAGTCTGTAAAATTATTTTCAGACTTTACTTCATAACCCATTAAGCTATTTAAAATAACAGCCATTTCACCACGAGTAATAGCATCATTTGGTCTAAATTGACCATTTGAACCAGTTACTAATCCATATTCACTTATTGTTTTTATTTGATTTTCTGCCCAATGTCCAATTACATCACTATATGTAGATGCATATACTGGAATAGAAGTACACATTAATGCACTAAGAGAGCATATAAAAAATCTTTTCAAAAATAACCACCTCTTTATTATATTTTAATACTTAGTATTTTTGTTTAATTTGATTTTAACATAAATAACATAAAAATACAAGAAAATTTCTATTTAGGTATTTTTGGATATATTATTAATTCAAAATCTTCTAAATTATTATTCCATCTACAATTTTTTTCTTTTTTATAAATAACATAATTTATAGTTTCTTTAAGTAAATTATTTTTTATATTAATATCAAAGTCTTTATTATATATTTGTGTTAAATTTATAAATTTTTCTTTTTGCAAATTTTCTTGAAAAATTTTCAAATCAATAGTAGCTTTTTTTACTTTAATATTTATATTATCTAACATATTATTTAGCATTTGATAACGTTCTAAAAATAAATTGTTATCATATATACCTTGTTCTAACAAATTATGTAAATTATTTAATTGTAATATTATTCTCTTTTTATCTTTTTCTAAATGTTTTATTGTCAATTTAAGTGTATCACATTTTTTATAATAGTTTTCTAAATATAAATCAAATTTGTAATTTATAATGTAATTATTAATTATTTTAAATAGTTTTTCTTCTACAATATGTAAAGGGCTACTTATATTTTTACAAGAAGATAAAGGACACATTAAAGTATCTTTTTGACCATTTTTTGTGTAAGGTCTTCTTATCATATTTCTTCCACAGTAACCACATTTTATTATACCAGCAAGAGAATTTTTAAGTTGTTTATTTGTTTTTAAAGGACTTATTTTATAATTGTTCATTATGTTTTGAGCTTGTTCAAATTGTTTATTGTTAATAATTGGATTATGAATACCATTTACTAATATATAATTTTTTGAATAAGGTCTAATTTTTTTAATATTTCCATTAACAATTTTATTTTTTATAGCACGATTATTCCATCTTATTTTACCTATATATATAGGGTTTTTAAGTATAGTTTGTATTGTACTATTTACCCATTTATCTGTTTTTAAAGGTTTAATACCTAAATTATTTAAGTAATTAGCAATTTTTGATATACCCATATTTTCATTTGTATATAAATTAAATATTAATTTAATTATTTCAGATTGTTCTTTATTTATTTCTAATGTGTGATTTTTATTTACTTTTACTTTATTATATCCATAAGGTGCAATACTACCAATATAGTTACCATTTTCAACAGATGAAATTCTACCTATTTGTAATCTTCTATTTATTATTTTATATTCACGCCTTGCCATAAATAAGCCAAATTCAAAATATTCTTCATCTATTTCATTTGTTGGGTCATATATTTTATTTGGAGTTATTATTTTAGTATTAGAAAATTTAAATATTTCTGCAACTATGCCTTGGTCTATAGTATTACCACGAGCTAAACGTTCAATTTCCATAACTAAAACACCTTTATAAGTATAATTAGATACATCATTTAATAAATTTTGCATTTCTGGTCTTTTTGATATTGTATCACCAGAAATTACTTCTTTATAAATTTTTGATATAGTTAACCCTTTATTTTTAGCTAAAGAAAGTAAAATATTTTTGTGATTTTGTAATGTTTCTTCTTCACTTAATTCTTTATCTTTACGAGATTTTCTCAAATAAATACAATATGACATTTTAACCTCCAAAATTAAAATTTATTATAATATATTAAAATAAAAATTAAAGTAATACATAAAATAATATAGTTATTATAATTAAAGGAGGATTTTTATGAGTAGGAATTTAAAAAAATATACATATGAAAATTTTTTAAAAACAGGCAAAGTATTAGATAAATATTATGATGAACAAACAAAAGTAGTTATATGTAGTAATTTTATACAACTAGAAAATAAAAAAGATAAAAAAATATTTATAGATTTAGAAACAAAAAAAGTAAAAATAGAGTTTTAGCAATTTTAAAGTTTTTATAAATGATATTTTTATTATACAAATGAATTAGCACATTTAGAAATGATAGGTTCAATAGTACATCAACTTTCAGATGATATATCAGAAGAAGAAATAAAAAAGGCAGGATTAGGACCATACTATGTTGACATTATTGATATAATAAGACTTAATTAAAAATACCTTAAAAATAAAGGGTTTTAATTGAGTCTTATTTTTTATTTTAAAGTCTGAAAGGAGCTATACTATATGGATAAAAAAGCTAAAGTTTTTGCTATTATGAATGAGAAAGGAGGTGTTGGCAAAACTACAACTGCAACAAATATGGCATATTTGTTAGGTAAACAGAATAAAAAAGTCTTGCTAATAGACTTTGATGGACAAGCTAATTCCACTATATTAATGGGCAATGAAAATCCTAATAATATAGGTATAACTATATCGACTATTTTAAATAACATTATTGACAATAACTATATATTACCACCAGAAGATTATTTAATAAAAACTAAAGGTATAAATTTAATACCAGCTAATGCAAACTTATTTTATTTAGAAAGTAAGTTGTCAACAGTAACTTTTAGGGAATATATGTTAAAAAAATTTATTGATAGTGTTAGAGAAGATTATGATTATATCATTATAGATTGTATGCCACAAATAGGTGTACCATTAATAAATGTAATGGTTGCATCAGACAGGTTGATTATACCTACACAGTCAGAAATATTATCAGTAAAAGGGCTGACAGAGTTAATAAGACATTACATAGGTATAAAAGCTGTTAATCAAGAATTAAAAATAAGTGGAATACTTATGACAATGGACAAGAAAAATACAAAAACATCTAAAGAAGTAAAAAAATTATTAGATAGTAACTTTAAAGAAAATGTAAACATATTTAAAACAGTTATACCTTATAGCATTAAAGTATCAGAGGCTAATATGTATAAAAAAATTATATGTGAATATTTACCTAAAAATACAGTGTCAGTATTTTATGAAAAGTTTTTAAAGGAGGTATTAAAAAATGAACAATGAAAAAATGCCACTAGATGACTTTAACTCTTTATTAGCATTTGCAAATAATCAAAATAAAGAAGTTGATAAAATAGAAATAGTCAAGCTAAAGCATTTTCCAAATCATAAATTCAAGTTGTATAGTGGAGAAAGACTTGAAGATATGATACAAAGTGTAAAAGAATATGGTGTACTTTTACCTATAATTGTATGGGAAAATAATAATGAGTTTATTATATTAAGTGGACACAATAGAGTAGAGGCTTGTAAACAAGCTGGTATTACTGAAATACCTTGTGTTATAAAAAATGATTTAAGTTTAGAAGATGCAACACTTATTGTTACAGAAACTAACTTAATGCAACGTTCTTTTAATGATTTAAGCCATTCTGAAAGAGCTTACATATTAGAACAACACTATAAAACTATTAAAAAACAAGGTAAAAGAAATGATTTACTAAAAGAAATTGGTAATTTAATGCTTAATGATGATTATGAAAATATAAGTGAAAATAAATCAATATATAAACTTGGTAATGATTATAACTTATCAAAAAATACTGTTGCAAGGTATATGAGGTTAGCCAAATTAATATCAAGTTTATTAGATAAAATAGATAATGAACAATTATCATTAATTGTAGGTTATAACATTTCATTTATAGAAGATACATCTATACAAGACAAAATAAATGAATTATTGGATAATGGAATAAAAATAAATGTTGAAAAATCAGAAAAATTAAAAAATGCTTTTAAAGATGACAAATTGACAATAGACAATATAGAAAATTATTTAAAAGATGAAGAAAAAACTAAAAGAAATAGAAGTAAATACCATAAGGTTAGTAAAAGTGTTATAGATAAATATTTTGACAAAAAATGTAAACAAGAAGAAGTTGATGATACTATTGATAAAGCATTAGAATTATATTTTAGCCAAAATTAAGTGGCATAAATGTAACTTTTAAACCTTGTAACCCCTTGAAAATAGCTATACACATAACTTGTTCCCAAATTGGGAACAAGTTAAAAAACTTTAAGGAGTGGTTATTATTTATAATAAAAATAACTTAAAAATTAATAAGAAAATAATAGAAAAATATTTTGGTAAAAACTATAACATAAATGAAGTCAACTATATTTTAGATGAGGCTTTAGAAATGTATTTTAATAATAAATATTTTAAATAGATTTTTAAATATAATAGACAAAGGAGTGAATGCTTATTAGTAAAGGAAAAATTAAGGAGTTAAAATTAAAGTATCAACAAGTAGTAGATAATATAAAAACAAATGAAGATTTAAAAAGCCTATTAGATACGGCTATTAAGTTTAATAAATATCATTTTGATAATATTGTACTTATACATAACCAAAATCCAGATGCAGAGTTTTTAGCAACAATAAAAGTATGGAATAACAATGTTGGTAGACAAGTAAATAAAGGTGCAAATGGGCTAGCAGTTTTAGAGCTTGATAATCCTTATCCTACATACAAACATTTATTTGAACTGAAAAATACAAATGGTAATTATACAAGTTATAAAAAAGTATTAGATTACAAGTGGGAAGTAAAAGAAGAAGATAAACAACAATTATTAAAAAATATAAATAAAACTTTAGGTAAAGATTATGAAAGTTTAAAATCTTATTTATATAATAGGATAGTAGAAGAAATAAGTAATAGAGATGGTTATTTTGATAATATTGAAATTAGCGAAGAAAATAGAATTAAGGCTTATGGTATAGCATTGTCAAGCATAGAATACATGGTATTAAAAAAGTGTAATATTGAATTTAACTTGCCAGAAAACATAAATTTTGATACTATAAAAGATATTAAAGTATTTTCAAAAGTTGGGAGTTTGGCAACAGATATATCAAGGGACATACTAAGAGAAATGTTCCTACAAGTAAAAAAACTTGAAAAAGAAAAAGAACGTAAAGGAGAGGTAGAGAATGGACGAGAAGTTAATACAAGCAATGCACAAGGCAATAGCAGAGGGCAGAACAAAGATAGAAACGACACCGACAGGTTGGGAGATAGAATACTTCGAGGACGAGGAAACGGGACTATGGTATCCAATGTTCGAGCTGGAGGAGGAAGTGGAAATCGAGCCGACACAAGTACCGTATGGAATGATGTGGAAAGAGTACCTAATGGAGAACAAAAGGCACGAGATAACAACATTAGTAATGACAGGGGAACTGAACAAGAGAATGCTAGAGATACAGGAAATGGCAGAGAGCTACAAGGCGAAAATAGTGAAACAATTATTAGAGGAACAACCAATGCCACCGTCAGACAAGACGCTAGAGAGAGCATCACATCTAGCACATATACATCAGATAGCAGAGGAAATGACAATCAAGGATATAATAGAGAAAATAGTATAAATAATAGTGAGGAAATGCAAGAGCCTAGTGAAAATATAGGCTCTTTTTCTATTGAAGAAAAATCTAATGAAGAAGTAGAAATAGAAGATATGATTAGCTACATTAATGAAAATGTAGGTAAGGAAATATATATAAAAGATTTTGATGAAGTAGATGAAGATAATTTTATACTATTTAAAGAAATTTTATTAAATCTTATAACAAAAGAAAATATTGATGGAAGAAATATTTTATATTTAATTGATAGTTTAGATAAAGATATAGATAATCAAGAAAAAGGATATTATGTAAAAGACTTTTTTAAAGATTTAGATTTTTCTTATTATGATGAAACTTTAGGTATTAATATAAAAGTACAAGCTAATGAAAATGGTTTAACATTTATTAATGAAGATATAGGAGTAAAATTTACCTATGAATATTTACAAGAAAAATTACAAACAGCTATTGAAGATGGTGTGTATGAAAATTATGTTAATGAAATAGGTGATTATAATATACCAGATGAAATAGAAGAAATGGAACAAGAAATTTCAAATCAAGAACTATTTGAAACGGAATATTATGATAATGAAATAACAGAAGATTTTACATTAAATAATAATATAGAAGAAACTCAAAACTATGTTTATAGTGAAGAACATAACCTATATGATGGTGGAATTAAAACAAGGGCAAGAAAAAATATTGAAATAATAACACTATTAAAGGAAATTGAAGAAGAAAACAGACAAGCAACATCAGAAGAACAAATAGTATTGGCTGGTTATAATGGCTTTGGAGGACTTGCAAATGTACTAGGCAATAAAATTGGTTTTGAAGAAGAATATCAAACGTTTAAGAATATTTTAACAGAAGATGAGTTTAAATCAGCAAGTAAATCTACAACAACTGCATACTATACCGAACAAAAAATAATACAAGCTATGTATAAAGCACTTGATAATTTTGGCTTTGAACAAGGTAAAATACTAGACCCTAGTATGGGAACAGGCAACTTCTTTTCTGCTTTACCTAATAAGATGAAAAATTCTACCCTTTATGGAATTGAACTAGATAGTATTACAGGAAGAATAGCAACACAGTTATATCCAAATGCCAATATTAGTATACAAGGCTTTGAAGAAACAAATTATCCAAATAACTATTTTGATGTAGCTATATCAAACATACCTTTTAATAATCTACAAATAAATGACCCTAACTACAATAAATATAATTTTAAAATACACGATTATTTTATAGCTAAAATGATAGATAAAGTAAAGCCAAATGGTATTGTTGGAATTATTGCTACTAAAGGTGTACTGGACAAAAAAGATAGTAGTTTAAGAAAATATGTAAATGAACGAGCCGAACTTGTAGGAGCTATAAGACTACCCAATAATGCTTTTAAACAAGTAGCCAATACTGAAGTTACAACAGATATAATCTTTTTTCAAAAAAGAGAGCAACCTTTATTAGAAATAGAAAATAATGCAAGGTGGCTTAACATTTCTGAAGATAAAAATGGAATACCTATTAATAATTATTTTATTGACAACCCTCAAATGATTTTAGGAGAAATGATTTTTGATAGGAGTATGTATGGTAATGAAACAGAAACGGCTTGTAAGCCTTTTGAAAATGCTAATCTCTATGAACTTTTAAATAATGCAATAGAAAATTTACATTGTACTTATAAATATTATGAAGTGGAAGAAGAAAAAGAACAAAGTGATACAAGTGAAGTTGTAAACATAGAAAATAATATTAGAAATTTATCTTATGGCATAATTGATAATCAAATTTATTATAAAGAGAATTACCAATTAATTAAACAAAATATAACAGGTAAAAAAGCTGAAAGATTAACAGGTTTAATAGGTATAAATGAGGCTTTAAGAGATATAATAGATTTTCAAACTAACGAAGAAATAATTAAAAATTATACAACAGAACAGTTTAATAATGAATTACAAAATAAAATACAAATTTTAAATGAAAAATATGATAAGTTTGTAACTAAAAATGGTTATATAAATGATAAAGCTAATATTAGTGTATTTAGAAATGATATAAGCTATCCACTTTTAACATCTATTGAAAAAGAAGTAAATGGAAAGTTTGAAAAGACAGACATATTTTATAAGCCAACAATAAAAATAAAAAAACAGTTTACAGTTGAAAATGCTGAAGATTGTTTGAAAGTTTGTCTTAATAATTTAGGACGAGTAGATATTGAATATATGAGTAACATATATAATAAGCCTAAAGATGAAGTAATAAAAGAACTAGGAAATAAGATATTTCAAGACCCTATACTTTATAATAAAGATGATATATATACAGGATATGTAGTAGCAGATGAATATTTAACAGGATATGTAAAAGATAAATTGGCTATTGCAAGAGAAAAAGCAAAAGAGTTTCCTATATTTGAAAGAAATGTTCAAGCACTAGAACAAGTACAACCAATACCATTAAAGCCTAGTGAAATAGGTTTTACTTTAGGTTCTAAATGGATACCCTCAGATATTTATAGTAAATTTATAGAAGATTTATTAGAAATTAAAGTTTCTTCAAGTGAATATACAGATTTACATTATTTAGAATATAATGGAGAATATTATATTGAGGGTAAAAATCGTAGTGATTTAAAAATAAGAGAAACTTATGGTACAAAAAGAATGAATGCCCTTGAAATTATAGAAAATACATTAAATTTAAAACCTATTAGAATTAATGACAAAGTAGAAGAATTAAATAAAAAAACTAGAGAAATTAAAGAAAAATATGTATTAAATGTTAAGGAAACTATACTTGCAAAAGCCAAACAAGAAGAAATAAAAACAGCTTTTCAGAAGTTTATAGGTAATGATAAAAATAAGTTAGAATATTTAACAAATATTTATAATGAAAGATTTAATAATTTTATTAGTAGAAAATATGATGGAAATAATCTTGAATTACCTAATATATCCAAAGATATTACATTAAGAGATTATCAAAAAGATGTAATTGCAAGAGCTATTTATTCTAACTCAAATGTACTTATAGCACACGAGGTTGGAACTGGGAAGACTTTTAGTGCAATAGCGTCAGTATATGAACAAAAAAGGCTAGGAATAATAAATAAGGCTTTAATAGTAGTACCTAATCATTTAACAAAACAATGGGGTAATGAATTTTTAAGGCTATATCCTAATGCAAATATTTTAGTAGCTAGAAAAAGTGATTTTGAAAAAGAAAATAGACAAAAATTTATTTCTAAAATAGCAACAAATAATTTTGATGCTATAATTATGAGCCATACAAGTTTTGAAAGAATAGTAATATCTAAAAAAACTAGAGCTAATGAAATAGATAAAGAAGTAGAAAATATTACAAAACATTTAAAAGAAATGTCTTTAATAACAGGCAAAACAAGTTGGAATGTAAAAGAATTAGAAAAAATTAAAAATAATTTAATAGTTAAAAGAGAACTTCTTTATAAAGAAGAAGTTAAAGATAAACATATAGATTTTGAGCAGTTAGGTATTGATTGTCTTGTTATTGATGAAAGTCATAGATATAAGAACAGAGAAATATATACTAAAATGGATAGAGTAGCAGGTATAAATACATCTAAAGCACAAATTGCAATGGATGCTCATTTAAAAGCACAATATATAAGTAACTTAAATAAAGGAAAAGGAGTTATATATTTAACAGGAACACCAATTACTAACTCAATGAGTGAATTATATGTTATACAAAGTACCTTACAACCAAAAGATTTAGAAAAGAAAGGTATAGGAACGTTTGATAAATGGGTAAGTACATTTGGTGTAGTAGAGGAAAGTGATGAAATAAAGCCAGAGGGTACAGGATACCAAAAGAAAATGAGGTTATCAAAGTTTTATAACTTGCCTGAACTTATGAAAATGTTTAATAATATAGCTGATATAAAAACTGCAGAAACGTTAGACTTGCCACGCCCTAGTTTAAAAACAGGTAAAGAACAAATAATAAAAGCAGAACTAACAGAAGACCAAAAAGCATATGTTGATTTACTTGTTGCTAGAGCAGAAAATATAAGGGACGGTATAGTAGACCCAGAAATAGATAACTTTTTAAAAATAACACTTGAGGCAAGGTTATTATCAATAGACCCACGAATTTTAGATGATAAAATACCTTATAATCCAAATACAAAATTAAATATATGTGCAAGAAAAGTAGCTGAAATATATCACGAAACAGCAGAAAATAAAAGTACACAAATTATATTTTGTGATAGTGGAATACCTAAAGATAATAAATTTAATTTTTATGATGCACTTAAAAAAGAACTTTTAGAAAATGGTGTTTCAAAAGATGAAATTGCTTATATACATAGTGCTAAAACAGATGAACAGAAAGAAAAGCTATTTGAAAAAGTAAGAAAAGGAGAAATAAGGGTACTTATAGGAAGTACAGAACGAATGGGAGTAGGTACAAACGTACAAAATAAACTTTATGCATTGCATAATATCGATATACCTTGGCGACCAGACCAGCTTATTCAAAGAAATGGTAGAATATTAAGACAAGGTAATGAAAATAAGGAAGTAGAAATATTTAATTACATTACTGAAGGTTCATTTGACAGTTACTTATATGTGCGACTTGAAGTTGCTTAATTAATTGTTTAGCAATAAGACTAAACCAGTCATTCCGTTGACTGAGCCTAATATCGACTGCATTACTGGTAACGGTTTTGTAGTAAGCCGATATGAAAATGTAGCC
>CALWDX010000043.1 GCA_944376805.1 uncultured Clostridia bacterium | reverse complement strand
ATCTTTTTAAAATAATAGTTATTGTTTAAGTTTAAAATCTGAAACAGAAGCAAAAAATACTTCTGCTTGACTGGAAAGTTCTTCTGCTGCTGCTGCTGATTTTTCACTTATTGTAGTATTATTTTTTGTAACAACTGCTATTTCAGATACAGAAGTATTAATTTCATTAATAAAATGTTCTTGTTCATTAGCAGCATTAGCACAATTTTCAACTAATTTAGATATATCTTCTATTTGAGTAACCATTGCAAGAAGTGCTTTAGCAGTAACATTTGCAGTTTTAGAACCCTCTTCTACTTTAGAAACAGTACTTTCAATCAATTCAGTAGTTTCTTTAGCAGCTTGTTGACTTCTAGCAGCAAGGTTACGAACTTCTTCAGCAACAACAGCAAATCCTTTACCATGTTCACCAGCACGAGCAGCTTCAACAGCAGCATTAAGTGCAAGTATATTAGTTTGGAATGCAATATCATCTATAGTTTTTATTATATTAGATATACTACTAGATGCAATATTAATTTCTTCCATAGCTAATAACATATGACTCATTTGCTCACTACCTTTAGAAGCATTTTCTTTAGCTTCATTTGCTAAATTATTTGCTTTATTAGAACCTATAGTACTTTCTTCTATTTGTTTAGATATAATTTCTATAACAGTATTAAGATTATCTACAGATCGAGATTGTTCCGTAGCACCTTCTGCTAAGGCAATACTTGTTTCAGATATCTGTTTAGCTCCATTTGATACTTGTTCAGCTGAAGTTATTATGTCTTTTACAAGAATATTAATATTTTTAATAACTAAATCAAAGGATTCTTTGATTATTGCAAAATCACCTTGATATTCTCTATCAATAGATACATCAAAATTTTTATTTGACATATTTTTTAAAATGTTAGATATTTCTTTAATATAAGAACCTACTGTTTCTGCTATATAATTTACAGCATTTTTTATATTGTTAAATTCTCCTTTATATTCATTAGTTATTCTATGGTCAAAATCACCTTTAGCAAAATGATTAAGTGCAGTTTGTGCTTCTTTAATAGGTATAACTAAATTTTTAACAAATATATTTAAATCATCTATTGTAGCTTTCCATGCACCTTTATAATTTTTATTATCAATAACATACTCTAAGTAACCTTCACTAATATATTTAATTAAGTTATTAATTTCAAAAGATACAGATTTTAAAGCATTTTGTACATTTATTAATGAATTTGTAGCAATAACTTTATCTCCAGGAAATACTTTAATTTCAGAATCAAATTTACCTTCTGCCAAGTCATTTACTAAATTTACAATTAAAAACATTTCATCAATAAAGTCACTCATTGTAGAGTTAATAGAATTTATAACATCTTGATATACACCATCATATTTATCATTATTTATTTTATAATGTAAATTTCCTTTTTGTTGTTCTTTTGATAAATTATTAATATCATTTATTATATTTTGCATAACATATGTCATATTATATAAAGAATTTGAAAGTTGACCTATTTCATCTTTATAGTTAGTTCTAACATCTATATCAATATTACCTTGAGATATTTCATCTGCAGCCTCTCTAATTTTATAAATTGGTTTAATTATACTAAATGCTATTACAGTACATTGTATAATAGTTGCTATTATAATTATTATAGCAATACAAATTAAAACAATTAAATTAATTTTAGCTTCGTTTGTAGCTATACTTAAATCACCTATCATATTTTCAAAAGAATTAATTGGTAATAAATATACTTCACCTAATTCATCAGATTGAATTTTACCAAAAATTTCTTCGGCCATACTTCTAGGAATACTTATATGCTCCGAATGTCTCTCCTTACCCTGTTCTCCATCAAAATAACCATCTTGATGTAATTGAAAATGCTCTAGATATTTTTCGTAGTATTCATCTATTCTTTTAGATAAATCTGCAACAATAGATATTTCTTTATCCCTACTATTAGGCTTAATATTATTCATATCTTTTAATAACTCATTAAATTTATCTAAAGATACATTTAATCTATTATATGTAGAATTTAACTCATTTCTAGCGTTATCAAATTGTTTATTTGCAATAGCTGAATCACTAGAATCTAATAGTAATATAGTAAATCGCATTTTAGTTAATGCACTTAGTGTTTCTATAGATTGATTTACAAGCATTTGATTTGATTTAATATCATTATCATAACTTTTAATAATTCTAATAACAGATACTATACTAACTATACTTAAAAGAAAAATTAGTATAGTTGTAATGGCTATCATAAGTGTAAATTTAAATTTAATTTTTAAATTCCTATACCATCTCATTTAAATATCCTCCAAAATTATTTATAATATCCTATATAATATCAAATACAATGATATAAGTCAATATATTTTAAAAATAAAAATAATATTTCATATTATAGTTATATTTTTTCTTAAAAAAGTCAAAACCACATATTAATATTTTAATATGTGGTTTTGACTTTTTATTTTATAATATATTAATTTTAATTATCTATTATACTAGCAATATAATTTGCTATAAATAAATTACCTTTCCTATTAGGATGTATACCATCAGCAAACCATTCAGGGTGTTTTTTTGTAAAATTATATATATCTATAATATTTACTCCTGTTTCATTTTTTATTTCTTCTATAATAGGACATATTTCATTTTTTATCACTTTATTTTGGATATTTTTTTCATTTTTTACTTTTATAAAAGCTCTAGGTGGAGTCATAATATATATTTTAGATTTATTATTCACTACTTGATAAGCTCTAATAAGCCTTAAATATTCCTCTTTATATTTTTCTGCATTCCAATTTATAGACTTTGAATCATTAGAGCCTAACATAATTATAATTATATCAGGGTTTTCAATCAATGATTTTTCTATAAATCTAGTTTTACTATATGGGTGATTGCCATTACTTAAAAGGGTTCTACTGCTAGCACCATAATTTAAAACTTTAAATTTTCGACCTAATAAACTAGCTAATATAGCTGGATATGTGCTAAATCTTCTTCTAAACTCTACACCTAAACCATAAGTTATACTGTCACCTATACAAGCAACTTTTATATTACCTTTACCCACTTTTTGAACAGAAGGAAAACATATTTTATATACTTTTATAAATATAATTAATATTACTATAACTAAATCTAATATATTTTTATAAGAATTTTTAATATTTTCTTTATATTTCATATAAATTACTCCTTTAAACAATTTACCTTTCTTTATATTAATTAATTTTGTATATTTTGTCAATTAAAAATTTTTAAAATAATAATTTAAGTATTTTTTTATTTTTATTTTTATTGTATAATATTATTTATAATTTTATTAAATAAATTTAGGAGGTTTCTTGTGAAAGAACGTAGTCTTTTGTTTGATAACTTAAAAGGTCTTTTAATATTTTTAGTTGTATTTGGCCATAGTTTAGAATTATTAAAAGATAACTATGAAATAGCAAATATAATATATACTTTTATTTATATTTTTCATATGCCAGCATTTATATTTATATCTGGATATTTTTCTAAAGATTTGAAAAAATCTCAAAATACTGCATTTGAAAAATTTTTATTACCATTTTTAATAATAACTTTACCTTGGAACATAGCTTTAGTATTATTAGGTATTACAGATTTTTATTCATTTTTTACACCTGCTTGGGCTATGTGGTATCTTTTTAGTATGTTTATTTGGAAATTATTATTACCATATTTATTAAAAATTAGAAGAATATTTAAACTTTCTATATTTTTAGGTATAACAGCTGGACTTTTCATAGAATTTAATTCTTTTATGTCTATATCAAGAACAATTACCTTCTTACCTTATTTTTTAGCAGGCTATTTTTTTGATAAAAATTTAATAGATAAATTCAAAGCTAAAAATCATTTAATATTTATTTTAGCTTTTATTATAACTTTTATTATAGCTATTTATTTTTCAAATTCAGACTTAATACCAGTAGAAATTTTATGGTTAGATAGACCATTTGTGAGTCTTAATTCTTCTATGAAAATAGGATTATTAGTTAGAGCTTTACTTTATTTATTAGGATTTTTAATAACATTTGCTTTAATTAATCTTATGACAGAAAATAGATGTTTTTTAAGTAATATAGGTAAGAATACTTTATCTGTATATCTTTTACATATATTTTTAATAGGTTCATTTTTTGGAATATCTAGAATGATAGAAAACAATTTATTAAATTTAATTTTATGTACAATAGCTTCAATAATAACTACTTATATATTATCAAGAGAAATAGTAAATAATAGTGTTTCTAAATTTTTAAAATTTATAGCAAATAAAGTAATAAAAAGATAGCTTAAAACTATCTTTTTATTACTTATAATTTAATTATATATTTTCTAAATATTTTACAGCTTGATTTATATACTTTTTTAATTTTTCTATATCTTTACATTGTCTTTTATATATATAATTTCCCCAATTATAATCTTTTATTATATATATAATAAAACTACCATTTACATCAAAATCTGGGGACCAACCAACATCTAATATATAATTATTTTTGTATTCAACTTGTAATAAATCTTGATTTAAATTATAAATCTGAAGTTTTAATGGTTTAGAAAAATCTATATTAAATTCATTATATATAACATTACCACTTTTAAAATCTATATCTAACATTATATCTCACCACATAAAATATTAACTACTTTATAATATAATTTATTATTAATTTTGTGAAATAGCTTTTATTCTTCATAGTGATGGAAATTAGCATCTACACAAGTAAAAAAACTTACAAAACAATTTACAAATTTTTTTGAAATATAGTCTTTATTATTATATATTAAATTAACATCATCTAATAACTTATTTAGCTTATTTATTTTATTATTATCCATACCTTTCATATTTCTTAAATCTAATAAAATATCCATTGTTAAATTTGCAAAATCTAACATTATTTTATCAATTTCACAATTTATAGTATTAAAATCTTCTTCTGTTACATATGGAATACAAACAATAGTATCAAATATAAATTCACTATAAATATCATTTATTTCATCTATTAAATTTTCATCATAATTTTCTTTCTGAACTTCTAAATTAGGCCAAAGGCTTATAAGAGTATATCCTAAAAGTTTAGGCATATTTAATTTATTTTTATATTTTTCATCTACTTTATTTAAAATATTTTGTAATATTTTCGCATTTTCAATATCAAGTAAATTAAATTTAAATTTACTTAGTATTTTTATTAATTCTTCTTCCATAAATAATAACTCCTATTTAATTAAAAGTTTTATAAAATAATAATATTATAAATAAGTTATAATTTAATTAACACAATATTATTAAAGTATAATAATACTTTGTAAAGGTTCTAATTTTATTCCAAATTTATTAAATGTTTTATTCCCCCTATTAATACCTATTTTTATAGATTTATCATTTAAACTTCTTTCATATATTAATATATCACCTTTAGCATAAATATAATTTATATCACCTTTTTTTAATATTTCATTTTCACTTCTTAATTTTCCTACATTTTTATAAAATTCTAAAATATCTGTATTTTTGCTATCCCAATCAAAAGTCTTTCTATTAAAAGGGTCTTCAAAACCTTGTGTACCTATTTCATCACCATAATAAATACAAGGACTACCTGGCATAGTAAATTGTATAGTAACTGCTAATTTTAATAGTTTTTTAGCATATTCTAATTTTTTATTATTTATACTGTGATTAGCTTTATAATCTTTACTTTCATTCCATTCATAGTCTTCAGTCCCAAAAACAGTCAAAATTCTAGGTGTATCATGTGTGCCTATAATATTCATCAAGTTATAATATACATTTTTAGGATAATTCTCTCTTATATTTTCCATAGTTTCCATAAAATTTTCAGCACAACCATTTTTAATAAAAGATATAGTAGCATCTCTTAAAGGATAATTCATAACACTATCTAATTCTTTACCTAAAAAATATTTACGTCTTTCACCATAACTAATTTTATTTGAAGCATCTTCCCAAACTTCACCTAAAACTAAAGCATCTTCTTTAGTTTCCTTACAAGCTTTTGTAAGTTCTTCTATAAATTTATCTGGCAACTCATCTGCTACATCTAAACGATAACCACTAGCACCTAAATTTAACCATTTTCTTAATATACTATTTTTATTTTTAATAATATAATTAATAAAACTTGGTTCCATTTCATTAACTTGTGGTAAAGTATAAATTCCCCACCAAGAAGAATATTCATCATTCCAATTTTTAAAGTTATACCACTTAAAGTATTTAGATTTTTTACTTTGATAAGCACCAACACTATTATATAAACCTCTACCATTAAAATATTTACTATTAAATCCTGTATGACTAAATACACCATCTAAAATTATATTTATTTTTTTAGATTTAGCTTTTTTACAAAGATTCACAAAATCTTTTTCTGTTCCTAGCATAGGGTCGATTTTTTCATAATCACCTGTATTATATCTATGGTTGGAACAAGCTTCAAATATAGGGTTTAAATATATTGTAGTAACTCCTAATTCTTTCAAATAATCTAACTTTTCTTCAATTCCTTTTAAATCTCCACCAAAAAAATCTATATTTAAAATTTCACCTTTTTCATCTGGTTTATATTCTGGCAAGTCATTCCAATTTTCGTGAATTATTCTTTCACCTTTATAACCTGTTTTTTCAGGCATTTTACTTCTATTAAATCTATCTGGGAAAATATTATAAGTAATACCTTCACCAAACCAACTAGGATTTTTATATTTTTCTTCAATAACAGTTTGTTGATATGCTATAATATTATCAGAAATATAGCCTTCACCCAAAAACCCTTTACTTATAAACTTTGTACCAAAAAAAGTATCCAATTTAAAATAATACCAAAATATACCTATATTATTAAATTTATGTGAAACTTTATATATATCAAATTCTTTTTCTATTCTTATCCAATTCATACTGAAAGAAGTTTCTTTTTCATCACAATCTATAATACATATCTTTATATTTTTTGTACCTATTCCTCTAGGTATATAAACTGTAAAATCAATTGTTTCATTTTTTGATATTACTCCATATAAAGATTTAAATTTGATATTTCTTGAATTAAATACACTTTGCATAATTAATCTCCTTATATTAGTTTATTTACAAAAAAGAGATACATTAAAAATGTATCTCTTTTGAAATTTAAATTTTAATTAGAAAGTAAACTTTGTAGGTACTTTCCATATGTTTTTAGAATATTCAGCTATACTTCTATCTGAAGAAAATCTTCCACTATTAGCAATATTCATAAGAGACATATAATTCCAGTTATCTGGTCTTAAATACATTTCTTCAACACGCTTTTGAGCATTTTTATAACTTTCAAAATCTGCTAAAACCATATATTCATCAGGTATACCACCATTTCCATTTAATAATATTCTTACTATATCACCATAATTTTTACCATCACCAAAACCATTAGCTATTTGGTCTAAAACTCTAGCTATTTCTGGATTATTTTGGTATATTTGAGTAGGACTATAACTATGTTCACTTTTTATTTTAGCTACTTCATCAGCTTTTAAACCAAAAATGAATATATTATCTTCACCAACAGCTTCACAAATTTCTACATTAGCACCATCTAAAGTACCAAGAGTAATAGCACCATTTAACATAAATTTCATATTACCAGTACCTGAAGCCTCTTTACCAGCAATAGAAATTTGTTCAGAAATTTCAGCAGCAGGAATTATTATTTCAGCTAAAGAAACTTTATAATCTTCAATAAATACAACTTTTAATTTATCACCTACATCAGGGTCATTATTAATAACATTTGCAATACTTATAATAAGACTAATAATTTTTTTAGCGATATGATATCCTGGAGCAGATTTAGATGCAAATATAAAAGTTCTAGGTACAATATTAGTATTAGGATCATCTTTTATTTTATTATATAAATATAATATATGTAAAATATTTAAAAGCTGTCTTTTATACTCGTGTAATCTTTTTACTTGTACATCAAATATAGAATTTATATTTACTTCTATACCTGTTGTTTCTTTTATATATTTTGCAAGTCTTTCTTTATTCTCTTTTTTAATAGCTTGTAGTTTATTTAAAACTTTTTTATCATCTTTAAATTTTGTTAAAACATTTAATAGACTAGGTTGTTTTATAAAACCATCACCTATAAGTTCTTCTATAAGACTTGCTAAATTTGGATTTGCTTGACATAACCATCTTCTATGAGTAATACCATTAGTAACATTTGTAAATTTAGAAGGATATACTTTATAAAAATTATTAAATACAGTATTTTTTAAAATATTGGTATGTAATTCAGATACACCATTTATAGAAAAACTGCCATAAATTGCTAGATTAGCCATTCTAACAAAGCCATCACCTATAATAGCCATATTACTAATTCTATCAAAATCACCTGGATAATGTTCCCAAAGTTCTTTGCAAAATCTTTCATTTAATTCAGTTATAATACTAAAGATACGAGGTAATAAACCTTTTACTAAATCACAATGCCAACATTCTAAAGCTTCTTGTAGAACTGTATGATTTGTATAGGCAATCGTATGAGAAACTATATTCCAAGCTTTTTCCCAACTCATATCTTCTTCATCTAAAAGAATTCTCATAAGTTCTGGTATAGCTAGAACAGGATGTGTATCATTAATATGGATAACATGTTTTTGAGAAAAATTGTCTAAAGTACCATATTGTTGTTTATGTTTTGCTACAATATCTTGTATTGTTGCAGAAACAAGGAAATATTGTTGTTTTAATCTTAAAGATTGCCCTTCTATATGGTTATCTTCAGGATATAAAATCATAGAAATAGCTTCTGCCATTGCATTTTCTTCACAAGATTTTAAGTATTCACCTCTTGAAAATAAATTCATATCAACTTTTTTAGGTGATTTTGATTTCCAAAGTTTAAGTTTAGCAATATTTTCTGTACCATAACCAGAAACAATTGTGTCATATGGTGTAGCAACAATTGTAGTATAATCTTTATGAATAACTTTTAATTTACCATTTTTCCAATGTTCTTCTATATGCCCACCTATTCTTACTTCTCTACTTTCGTCCATAGAAGGAATTTGCCAAACACGCCCAGTAGATAACCATCTGTCTGGTAATTCAACTTGTTCACCATCTACAATTTTTTGTTTAAATATACCATATTTATATCTAATAGTATATCCTGTTGCTCTAACACCAATAGTAGCCATAGAATCCATAAAACAAGCTGCTAGTCTACCTAAACCACCATTACCAAGTCCTGGGTCTTTTTCAGATTCAAATAAATCATTTATATCAATACCTAAATCTTTTAAAGCTGCTTTCATAGGCTTTAATACACCTAAATTATATGCGTTATTTAATAAAGATCTACCCATTAAAAATTCCATACTTAAGTAATGAACTTGTCTTTCACTATTTTCTTCTATTTCATTTTCATAGTTTATATTATTTTCTGATAAAATATCACGAATTACGAAACAACAAGCTTCATAAATTTGTTCTCTTGATGCTTCATGTATTTCTTCGCTAAAATGATTTTTAAGTTTTTGGGCTATTTCTTTTTTCATAGTAGCCTTTGTATAATTTTTTGCCATTTTATTTCCACCTCAAATAATATTATAGTAAGCTTTTATAAATATCTAAATATTTTTGTGCTGATGCATTCCAACTATTATCACAAGTCATACATCTTTCCATTAAATCTTTCCAAGTATCTTTTTCATTTGTATAAATATAACAAGCCTCTCTTATAACATGTAGCATATCATGTGCATTATAATTTTTAAATGTAAAACCATTACCTGTATTATTTTCTTTTATAAGTGGTTTTACAGTATCATAGAGACCACCTGTTTCTCTAACAATAGGTACTGTTCCATATCTCATAGCAATCATTTGGGCGATTCCACAAGGTTCACTTTTTGAAGGCATAAGAAGCATATCACAACCAGCATACATTTTTTTAGCTAAATCATCTGAAAATGCTATATGAGTTGAAACTTTTGAAGGATATTCTTTTTCAAGATTTATAAACATATTTTCATATTTCCATTCACCTTGACCAAGTATAATAATTTTAACATCACTAGATGCAATTTCATTAATAACTGCCTCAATTAAATCTAAACCTTTATGTGATACTAACCTAGAAATAATACCTATTACTGGCACATCTTTTTTACTATCTAATCCACAAAGTTTTAATAATCCTTTTTTATTTTGAACTTTATTTTCAAGTGTTTTAACACTATATTTTTTAAATATATGTTCATCTGTTTCAGGATTAAAATAATCAAAATCAATACCATTTAAAATTCCAACTAATTTATCAGCATGTATATTTAATATATGATTTAATCCTTCACCATAATAATCTGTTTTTATTTCTTGTGCATAAGTTTCACTTACAGTCATAACTTTATCAGATAATACAATAGCAGCTTTCATTATATTTATTAAACCATCATTTTCTACTGTACCATTATAAAAATGAAAAGAGTTAATATCAAATACATTTTCTAAAATATCTCTATTATAAATACCTTGATATGCTATGTTATGAATTGTAAATACAGTTTTAATATTTCTATAAAAATCATTATTATAGAAATTTAATTTTAAATATACAGGAACTAAACCTGTTTGCCAGTCATTACAGTTTATAACATCTGGTAAAAAATCAATATTAGGTAAAATATCTAAACAAGCTTTTGAAAAGAAAGCAAATCTTTCTCCATCATCATATTCACCATAAATATTATTTCTTTTAAAATATTGTTCATTATCTATAAAATAGTATGTAATATTTTCATATTCAAGTTCAAATATTCCACAATAAGCACTACGCCAAGATAATTGAACTTTTATATCTTTTATAAATTTCATTTTATCTTTATATTGTTTTTCAATAGAAGAATATAAAGGTAAAACAACCCTTATATCTTCTCCTATTTCTTTAATTTTTTGTGGTAAGGAGCCAGCAACATCTCCTAAACCACCTGTTTTTATAAAAGGTCTACATTCACTAGATACATATAAAATTTTCATAACTTATTTCCTTTCTAAATGTAAAATAACTAAACAATTGAATTTCTGCTTATATAAACAGGGTAAGTATCATTTCCTAACATTGTTCTATTTTCTTCTATAATAACATTTTTATCAGCTATTATATAAGATATATTCGCTTTTGATTTTATTATACCATTTTGCATAATAATACAATCTTTAATATTTGCTTCTTTTTCAACTATAACATTTCTAAATATAACACTTCTTTCAATATTTCCAGCTATTTTACAACCATCTGCTATAAGACTTTCTTGAACATTTGCATTGTTACTATAATGTGTAGGTTCTTCATTGTGTACTTTTGTGTATATAGGTCTATCTTTTAAGAAAATTTCATCTCTAATATCTTTACTTAATAAATCCATATTAGCATCAAAATAATTTTTTATATTTTTTATTTTTACAGCATATTTATCAAATACATAAGCATTCATTCTACCATCTTCAAATATTTTTAATAACACTTCATACTCAAAACTTCTTAAATTATGAGATAATGAATAATTTATTAAGTCTTCAAGATATGATTTTTTCATTACATAAATACCAATAGAATTATATGAACAAGAACTATTTTCACTAGAATTAATACAAACATTTGAAACCATTTTTCTTCTATTTAATGAAAAATAAATTCCAGAATCTTTTTTTATATCCTGTGTACAAACTGCTGTAACATCAACTTCTGAATCTATATGAAACTTTACAACTTTATCTAATTCTATATTACCAATAATATCACCATCTGCTAATACAACATATTCACATTTAGATTTGTATAAAAAGTCTACTATACCACAAATAGCATCCATACTTCCTAAATACTGTTTTCTTATACTAGGTAAAGCATTATAAGAATATGAGTAAGGAGGTAAAAGAACAAGACCACCATTTTTTCTAGCTAAATCCCAGTCTTTACCAGTACCAATATGGTCCATAAGAGATTGGTATTTTTCTTGCATAACAAGTCCAACATTACTTATGGAAGAATTAACCATACTTGATAACATAAAGTCTATAACTCTATATCTACCACCAAATGGTATTGCTGAAATAGTTCTATGCCCTGCTAATTCTCCTAAATTATTTGTACTATTAACATTCATTATTATACCAAGTACATTTTTAATCATATTATTTAGCACCTGCCTTATTATTTAATATACTTTCTTCTATAATTTTATTTGGTTTTACAATAACATCTTCATCTATTGTAATATCTGATGCAATAACAGATATACCCCAATCATTTTTATCAAAATCTTCTGGACAACCACCTATTTTTGCATTAGATTTAATATGAGCATCAGAAGCTACTATTGAATAATAAATTTCGGCACCATCTTCTATAATAGCTCCAGGCATAATAACTGAATGGTCTATTTTAGCATTTGTCCCAACTGTAACATTTCTAAATAAAACACTATTAGAAATATTACCATCTATTTCACAACCTTCTGAAACTAATGAATGTTTAACAGAACTTTTTGCTCCTAAAAAATGAGGTGGTGAACCTGTATTTCTTGAATATATTACCCAACTATCATCATCTAAACTTAAACTAGATTCTGGTGAGATAATATCCATACTAGCTTCCCATAAACTATTTATTGTACCTACATCTTTCCAATATCCTTCAAATTTATAAGACATCAATAATTCACCTTTTTCAAGCATTAAAGGTATTATGTTCTGTCCAAAATCATTTTTAGAATCTTTATTTTCTTCATCTTCTTTTAAGTACTTTCTTAGTTTATCCCAATTGAAAATATAAATACCCATAGATGCTAATGTACTTTTAGGATTTTTAGATTTTTCCTCAAATTCATAAATTGTACCATCATCATAACAATTCATTATACCAAATCTAGAAGCCTCTTCTAAAGGAACATCTAAAACAGCGATTGTTACATCAGCATTAGTTTTTTTATGTTGTTCTAACATTTTAGAATAATCCATTTTATATATATGGTCACCAGAAAGTACAAGTACATATTCTGGGTTATATTCATTTATAAATCTTTCATTTTGGTATATAGCATTTGCTGTTCCTTTATACCATTCTGTGTTTGTTCCTCTTTGATATGGTGGTAATATAGATACCCCACCATTTAATCTGTCAAGGTCCCAAGGTTGTCCTGTTCCTACATATGCATTTAAAGAATGTGGTTCATATTGTGTTAAAACACCCACAGTATCTATACCAGAATTAATACAATTTGATAAAGTAAAGTCTATTATTTTATATTTACCACCAAATGGTACTGCTGGTTTTGCAACTTTTTTTGTTAAAGTATGTAATCTACTTCCTTGTCCACCTGCTAAAAGCATTGCTATACATTCTTTTTTTCTATACATATATTACTACTCCTATTAAATTAATTATCATTATCACTTATATTGTCAAATTTTTTTAAATAAATAACAGCTAATGGTGGCACACATATATTTATTGAATAGTTTTTATTATGCCACTTTTCATCTTGTGTACAAATTTCCTCATTATTTTTTTTACCACTTCCACCAAATTGAATTTCATCACTATTAAATATTTCTTTATATATACCTTTATGTTCTACCCCAATTTTATATTCGCTATGATATACTGGAGAAAAATTGCAAACAACAATAATATCTGTATTATCTTTTGCTATTCTTCTAAAAGCTATTACATTATTTCTATTATCATCGTTACTTATCCAGTCAAATCCTTTCCAATCAAAATCAATTTCCCAAAGTTGTTTATTATTTAAGTAAAATAAATTTAATTCTTTTACATATTTGTTAAGTTGATTATGCTTTTCAAAGTTTAACAATTCCCACTCAATAGATTTTTTATAGTTCCATTCAGTAAATTGTCCTATTTCCCCTCCCATAAAAAGCATCTTTTTGCCTGGATGTGCTATCATATAACCATATAAAGCTCTTAGATTTGCGAATTTTTGCCAATAATCCCCTGGCATTTTATCAAGTAAAGATTTTTTACCATGTACAACCTCATCATGTGATAATGGTAAAATAAAGTTTTCAGAAAAAGCATACATAAAAGAAAATGTTATCTTATTGTGATTATACTGTCTATAAATAGGGTCTGTTTTAAAATATTCTAATATATCATTCATCCAACCCATATTCCATTTAAAATTAAATCCTAGTCCTCCTAAATAATCTGGTTTTGTAACCATTGGCCAACTTGTAGATTCTTCGGCTATAAACATAACATCTGGATATTTTGATAATACACCATTAGTTAATTTTCTAATGAATTCAATTGCTTCTATATTTTCTCTACCACCATAAATATTTGGAATCCACTCTCCCTCTTTTTTATCATAATCAAGATATAGCATAGATGCTACTGCATCTACTCTAATACCATCTATATGATATTTTTCAATCCAAAACATAGCTGATGATATTAAAAAACTTATTACCTCATTACGTCCATAATCAAAAATTCTTGTACCCCAACCACTATGTTCATTTTTTTTAGGCTCTGAATATTCATATAAATATCCACCATCAAATTCTACTAGACCTTGTTCATCTTTAGGAAAGTGTGCTGGTACCCAATCTAAAATAACACCTATACCAGCTTTATGTAATTCATTTATAAAATACATAAGTTCTTTTGGAGTACCATATCTAGAAGTAGCTGAAAAATAACCTGTAACTTGATAACCCCAAGAACCATCAAAAGGATATTCAGTTATTGGCATTATTTCTATATGAGTATACCCCATTTGTTTAACATAAGGTATAATTAAATCAGCTAATTCTACATAAGAATAATATTCATCATTTTCGTTTTTCTTCCAAGAAGATAAATTCAGTTCATATATATTTAAAGGGTTACTATAAAAAGATACATTTTTTCTATAATTAAGCCAATTTTTATCTTCCCAATTAAAATTGTTAATATCATAAATTATAGAAGCAAAATTTTGTACATTTTCAGAATAAAAAGCATAAGGATCTGATTTATTTATAACTCTCCCATATTTACCTTCAATACAAAATTTGTATTTATCAAGTTCTTTAACGTATGGTATAAAAGCTTCCCATATACCAACACTAATTTTTTTCATTTTATTAGCTTTTTTATCCCAATTATTGAAATCACCTACAACAGATATATCTCTAGCATCTGGTGCCCAAACTCTAAATACATAGCCATTTTTAGACTTCTTTTTATATTTATGTGATCCCATAAATTCAAATGCTCTAAAATCATTCCCTTGATGAAAAAGATATTTATGATAATCTAGCGATTTTTTATCTAAATTATCCATTAATAGACCTCCTTTCAATAACAAAATTGTATATATAAAATATAATTATTATATATATATATTTATTATACACCTTTTTGATAAAAAAAACTAGGTTTTTATTTAATTTTTTTGCGTTTTGTATAATTTCAATAAAAACCCATTAGTAAAAGTAGTATAATTAACTATAGATTGAATAATATTCCTAAATTTAATATTATATATGTATTTAGGAATATTATTTTACTTTTATTTAATATATGTTATATACTTTAAAATATTCTAAAAAACTATATTTATTATTTAGAAGTATAAAAAAATAGATATTTTTTAAATATCTATTTTAATATTATTATTTACTGTTAATGTTAAAAATTAACTTTACATATATACTAGTTAATATTGAAATAAAAATAGCTATTAAAATAACTATACTTTCATAACCTTTTAAATATTCAAAAATAAAACCATAAAATGCTTGACCTATTGGTTGTGAGCATATTGATAGTGTTAATAAAAAAGACATAACTTTTCCAACTATATTTTCATCTGTATTATTTTGTACATATGTCATAATTATTATAGATATAATAGTAGATATAATCATAATAAAAAATACACTAATTAAAATTAATATTAGACTTAATAATTTTATATTAATAAAAGTTACACCAACAAAAAGAGGTAAAAGTGTAAAAACAAGCATTAAAAAATATTTATAAGATTTTTAAAAATACTTTTATTTTCATTAATTTTTTTATAAGGTATAATAATAAACATTTCTAATATAGCAGATATAAAAAACATATTATACTTATAATAACTAATGGAATAATTCCATATATACCAAATAAAAAACCTGCTATTATAGGACATAATAAATTTGACAATACAGAAACACTACTAACAATAGAATTACCCTTAACTAATATATCTTTATTTAATATTAAAGGTAAACTTGATTGTACAGTTGGTTGATATAAACCACTTATACTATATAATATCATCATAGTAATTAAAATTAATATACTTGTATCTATTTTATTTAAAGTTATAAAAAATATTGTCATTAAAAATGCTATTAAAAAATCAAGTATTATCATAATATTTCTTTTATTAACCCTATCAACTATAATACCACCTAATGGCATAATCAAAATTAAAGGTAAAAAGGATATAGCACTAACTAATCCAAATATAATAGGTGAATTTGTAATTTGTAATAAATATAATGGTAAAACAAATCTAAGAATACCATTTCCAAATAAAGATATAATTTGTCCTATAACAATAAGTAAAAAGTCTTTATTTATAATTTTTTCACTTTTCATAGATTATAAACACTCCATTTTTCAAATTATTTAGTTAAATTTTTTATTGTTATTAAATTTTTGATAAAAAGTTACTTTTAATATTAATACATTCGGTTGGTATGTAAATTTTTAAAAATAATCTGCTCACAATAGAGCAGTAAATTTTAAAATTGTGAAAATTTTTGTATACTATTTTCATCAAATAACAAAATATTATATTTTTCTAAAAACTCATTAATCAGTTCACATTTTTTAGAAATAGCACTACTATTAGCACCAAATATAAGAGGATTTAACCATATATTTAGTAAAATTGTAATAGCTTCAGCTAATTCGTAAGGCTTATCTGTATTTATTGAACCATCTTCTATGCCCTCTTTAATTATTGGAAAAATAAAATCTGGTGCAATTATATCATTCATTCTTTTTAGTTGAATTGCTAAAAATTTTGGATTATCTAAAAGATTAGGTGAAGCTTTAACTATTTTTTTTGTAGTTTCACTTAGAGCACTAGACATTATAAATTTTCTTAATTTTTCAACACCATTTAACTTATTATTATTTTTTATTTCATTAAAAAATTTAATATTATTTTCACCTTCTTTACTAGCAATAGCATCAAAAATAGCTTCTTTTGATTTAAAGTGATGATATATAGCTCCTTTAGAAAGGTCTTTTAATTCATCTAAAATATCTTGTATACTTGTATTTTCATAGCCTTTTTCCCAAAACAATTTTGCTGAAACATTTAATATCCTTTCAATAGTCTGTTCTGGGTATTTATTTCTTGCCATAAAATTCCTCCTACATACCAACTTTATATTGAAAAGTATAACATACCCATAGTATGTTGTCAATATAATTCATTACAAAAAAGAATATAATAAAAAATTTTATTTACTTAAAAAACAGTAAAATACTATTTTCTATAATATCTAATGTTCTATATATAATTTGTTTATTATGTTCATTACTTATAAATATAGTTTATCTACACTATATCTAAATTGCCCTAGCATAGATTTTATTTCTTATTTTCTATTTTTACCTTCTTGTATTTTCTGTTAATCTAAGTCTTCTGCCTCTATTCACAATAACCCTTCTTATTTATTTTAGAATTATTTTTAACATTAAAATATCATAATTACTAATTAATTACATATATTTATAACCTTTTCTAATAAACTATCCAAAGTAGCCTCATTTGAAACAAATGTTTTAAAGTTATATTTTTTAGCCTCTTTTTCTGTTTCTTTTCCAATACATACTGCTTTAATTTTACTATAATCTAAATTATAATCTTTAACAGAGATTACAAAACCTATTACAGTAGATGCACTTGTAAAAGTTACAATATCATTATAATCAAAATTATAATTAATAAAATTAGCTTTTTGATAAACAGTTTCATATAAAGCTAAATCTTTAATATTTTTATCTTTTAATATATTAATAATATCTTGACTACCCTCTTTTGCTCTTGCTATTAAAATTTTATCATCATCTTTTACACATTTTAATAATTCATAACCTAAATCTTTACCACAATAGTTTTTCGGTATAATATCAACAAACAATCCTTTTTCTTCAATAGCTTTTTTTGTAGCATTACCAACAACAGCAATTTTTTTATTAAATAAAATTCTTATATCTTTTTTATATAATTTCATATTATAAAAAAATTGTTCCACACCTTTAGGACTAGTAAATACTATATAATTAAAATCTAAATCATTAAAAATTTGTTCTATTTCATTATTTTGTATAGGTATAGTTTTTATTGTAGGTAAATCTATTACTTCAGCCCCTTTTTCTCTAAGCATATCACAAAAATTACTATTTTTATCTTTTGGTCTTGTTACTAAAACTCTTTTATTTGATAATGGTAAATTTTTTCTCCAATCAAATTTATTAGCTAATTTACATACTTTACCAACTATTATTATAGCTGGTGTTTCAACTTTTTCTTTTATAACCTTTTCACATATATTATTAAGATTACCTTGTATATTTCGTTGTTTAGCTGTTGTCCCCTTTTCTAATATACAAATAGGGGTATTAATATCCATACCAGAATTTATAAGCCCATTACATATTATACTTAAAGAGGTTAATCCCATTAAAAAAACAAATGTGCCATTTAATTTTACAAGAGAATTAAAATCTATATTTATATCATTATCTTTAGTATGTCCTGTTATTATGTGTAATGAACTTGTAAAATCCCTATGAGTAACAGGTATACCATTATAAGCTGGTACAGCTATAGCAGAGGTTATACCACTTACTATTTCAAAAGGTATATTATTTTGTTCTAATAATTCAAGTTCTTCTCCACCTCTACCAAATAAAAAAGGGTCACCACCTTTTAACCTTACAACTTTTTTACCTTCTAAAGCATAATTTAATAGTAATTTGTTTATTTTTTCTTGAGGCATAATATGATTATTAGAAGATTTACCAACATTTATAAGCATAGCATTTTCATTAGCCAAATTTATTATACTATGAGAAACTAATTTGTCATATAGTATAATATCAGCATTTTCTATAACTTTTTTACCTTTTATTGTTAATAACTCAAAATCTGAAGGGCCTGCTCCTACAAGCCACACTTTACCTTTTTTCATTTATAATCTCCTTAAACTTATTAGCTAAACTTATACCTATATTTTCATAATCTTCAATATTTCCTATAGCTTCTTTTATAATATAATTATTATCATCAGCATAAAAACCTTTTAATTTTATAATGTTATTTTCTATTTCAGCAAAAGCACTTATAGGTAAACTACACCCACCATTTAATTGCCTAACAAAAGCCCTTTCACATTTAGCTAAATATTCTGTATGTTTATCATTTAAAAAACTTAAATAAGAATAATCTTGTCCTTTTTTACCTTGAACAGCGATTATTCCTTGACAACAACCAGGAATTACTTCATCACTTGTAAAAACTTTATTTATTCTATATTCAAGATTTAATCTTTTTAAACCAGCATAAGCTAAAATAAGTGCAGAATATTCTCCATTATCTAGTTTTTCAAGTCTTGTTAATATATTTCCTCTTATAGGTTTAAAATCATAATCTTTATATATTTTTTTTAGTTGAAAAGTTCTTCTTTTACTACTTGTACCTATAGGCTTATTAATATCTATAGTATTAACCCCTTTAGGTAATATTAAAACATCTAAAGGATTTTCTCTTTTTAAATATGCTATGATAGGTAAATTTTCGTCTATATCCATAGGCATATCTTTTAAACTATGAACAGAAACATCTGTTTTATTCTCTACTAAAGCTTTATCTAATTCTTTTATAAATAAACCTTTACCACCTATTTTATCTAAAGTTTTATTAAGTATAATATCACCTGTTGTTTTCATAGTTATAAGTTCTAAATTTATATTTTCATACTTTTCTTTTAATTGTCTTATAACAATATTAGATTGTTCTACTGCTAGTTTACTTTCCCTACTCCCAACTCTTATATGCAAATTTTTCACCTTCTCTTCATTAAAGAAATTTTGTATATCATTTTTTGTATTTTTTACTAATCTATGATTTTCACCATCACCACATATACCTATTGTACAATTATTTTCAAAAAGAATAGCTGGAAAGAAAAAATCACATTTATTTTTATCACTTGCTACATTTACTATAATATTATTTTCTTTACAATCTAAATATATTTTATTGTTTATATTGTTATCATTTGTAACAGCTAAAACTATAAAAGCATCTTTTAAATATTTTATATTATAAACATCTTTTATAATTTTTATATTCTTTATACTATAAAAATCGCATAAAATTTCTGGAGCTACAACAGTTATATTACATTTTGTATTAATTAAAGTATTAACCCTTCTTAAAGCTATTTTACCAGCACCAAAAACGACTACATTTTTATTTTCTAAATTAACAAACATAGGAAAATACATTATATATCCTCACTTAAATAGTATCTAAAAAATTATTTTCTTTTAATATATTAGCATCATTTTTAAATTGTATAATAATTTGTTCTTAACTTAATATTTTAGATTTCAAGTCAGCCATAACCATAAATAAATGTTATACTACATCTTTATCTTATCTATAAATAAAATATCTTTAGATTAAGATAAAATGGTACCAATATTACTTTATAAATGATTTTAATAACTAGTCCAAATTTGAGTTATATTACAAAACTAAACAACCCAATACATTTTTTTAAAGTAAATACAAAATAAAAATTAAATGAAATTTCATTTTATTAATTCAATTTTAATTAAAATTATAACATAAATTACAAATTTTTGCTAGTAAATATTTAATTTTAACATATAGTAAAAATAAGATTAAAATTAAACAAAAATTTAATTAAAAATAAAAAAATTTAACTAAAATAAAACTTAATTTTTAAAGTATTTTAAAATTTAGTTATACTTTTTATCCTGCCTTAATATAAAAATAAAAAGTTGGGCAATGGCTGTTACCTATACTTTTTATTTTTCCCCTTTAAATTTCTATATCTTTTACAAAATTTACAAAAGAACAATCTTTTATTTCTGTACTAATAATATCACTAGTTAAATTTACAAAACTTATACACTTATCTAAAATAATAGCATCACTTGTTACAACATAATCTAATTTTTCTAATACACTATCTACATTGTTTATTACTTCAACTTCTACTAACAAATTAAAATCATTAGCTAAATTTAAAATATGTTGTTTTAATCTACCAGAATTAGAAACAGGTGCATCTAAATAAAATATAACTTTTTCAACTTCTTCCCTATCTAAATATTTAAGTATATTTAATATAGCTAAATCTGTTTTATCAATCAATCTATATGTACTTCTAAGAGCTGCTAAATCCCTTATTGTATTATCCATACATTTTATTAATAGTGAATTTGAAAAGGCAATCTCTAAAGTTATAATTGTATTAAATCCATCTATTTTAACAGTTTTGCCTTTTAAACTTCCTTTTACTTCTTTAGCTTTTCTTTTTTCTATATTTTCTTTTGAACTAACTGCCCTTACAATAGCTAATCTTTGTCTTTCTGATAATAAATAATGATTACCTATAAAAGTTGAGGCTGGTTTTATAGGATAGTTCCTATTCAATAAATAATACAAATCTTTACTAGCCTCTTTTAATACTTCAATAGACTTATTATTAAATTGCTTTTCATCTGTATCAAAAAATCCTCTTTTTAC
>CALWDX010000042.1 GCA_944376805.1 uncultured Clostridia bacterium | reverse complement strand
TTTTAAGTTCTTCTTTTGTAGGGTTATTTATTGTTATATCTCTATCTACAAAATTTATATTATTATCTTCTAAACATTTTTTAGCCTTTTTACAAGTACTACATTTAGGATATTGTAAAAATAAATTTTCCATTTTTATTTCCTCCTTTATACAAAAATTATTTTATAATAATAATTATAACTTTAAAAATATATTTTATCAATTATTTTATTTCTCTTTATTAATATTGATTACTAATTATAAGTATATCATTTTCTAAAATTATTGTTTTTCCTGTTGGTATAATAGCCTCTTTATCTCTTTTTATTAAAATAATTAATTTATTTTGATTAAATTTTATATCACATAATGACATATTAAGCCAATCACTATCTTTTTCTATTTTAACTTCTGTTAAATAACCAAAAGGTTCATCATCTAATGATGGTCCTGTTAATATAACAATATCTTCTTCTAAAATTAAAGTATCCCCATTAGGCACAATTTGTTTATCTTTTCTAATTATTAATACTGTTAAAATATCTGGTAAAGAAGATATTTCCTTAATTCTTTTATTTTTCCAAGGGTGATTATTACCTATAAATAACTTTATAAATTGTAATGGTATTTCTTCTGAATAATCACTAAATGTTTTCATTACATCATTTTCATCATCTATCATATCTAATTTTTTAGCTACAAATGGTATAAGTGAACCTTGTATTGCTATTGAAAATAAAACAATAAAAAATACTATATGAAAAATATCATTTTGAGTGTATGCTGGACTAACAATAGGTATTATAGCAAAAACTATTGACGCTGCCCCCCTTAAGCCAGACCACGAAATTAAAAGTTGTTGATTTATTGGACATTTAAAAGGTTTTAATATAATAAAAACGGCTAAAGGTCTTGCTACAAATGTTAAAAAAAGTGCAATAGCTAAAGCTGGTAAAAAAACTTTTGGCAACTGTGATGGAAAAGATAATAAGCCCAATAAGAAAAATATTAATATTTGCATAAGTCCTGTAATACCATTAAAAAAGTTTACAAGTGGTTTTTTATTAGGTATTGCTTTATTTCCTAAAATTATCCCCGTAATATAAGTACTCAAATATCCATTACCACCTATAAAAGTTGTAGCAGAATAAGAAATTAGTGCAACTCCAAAAACAAAAATTGAGGCAAAACCTTCTGTTGAAAATTTAGCTTTAGTTAAAATAACTGAAGCTAATAATGCTACTATTATACCTAAAACAATACCATATACAACTTGTGCAAATACCATATATAAAATATTAGTGTCATTACTTTGACTACTCATAAAAGATAAAATAACTATTGTAAGTATGTTAGCACAAGGGTCATTACTCCCACTTTCTACTTCTAACAATGATGCTGTATTATATTTTAAATTTAAACGTTTAGACCTTAAAATAGAAAATACAGAAGCAGCATCTGTTGAACTTATAACAGCTCCTATTAACATACTTTCAAGAAATTCAAATTTTAATATATAATAACAAAATATACCAACTATTAATGATGTTAAAATTACACCTATAGTAGATAATAATATAGATTTTGTTGCTATAGGTTTTGCCCTTTCCCAATTAGTACCAAATCCACCATAAAACATAATAAATATTAAAGCTATTGAACATATATATTCTGATACAATATAATTATCAAAATATATTTTAAATATTCCATCTGAACCAAATAACATTCCTAAAAATATAAATAAAAGTAAAGTTGGAAGCCCTAATTTGTTAGAAACTTTATTTAGAAACAAACATATAAAAATAACTAATGATACAACTAAAATATAACTTGACATTTAAACCCTCCTTTTTATTTTTATTATATATTTAAAAATATGTTTTATCAATTATTTTAGTTTAAAAATTTTTAATAATATGGTATAATTTTAGTTATCTTTAATAATTAAATTAATTTAGAAGGTGTTTTATGAATAAAAAAAATTTGAAAATGAAACTAGTAGGTAGTGAATATATGGAACAATATAATTCACTTCTTAGATATGTTTTTCAAGTAACACAACAAGAATTAAGCTCTGTTGGTTGGCAAGAAAAAGAAATTATTCGTGCAAAGTTTCCTACAATGGAAAAAGCTGATGTTATAGGTTGGTTTGATAATGATAATCTTATATCACAAGTTGCTGTTTATCCTATGAAAGTAAGAATATTTGATAAAACTTATAAAATGGGTGGCTTAACTGGTGTAGGAACATACCCTGAATATTCTAATCTTGGTTTAATGCATAAATTATTAGAACAAGCATTAAAAAATATGCAAAAAAGAGGACAATATATATGTTATTTATATCCTTATTCTATACCATATTATAGACGCAAAGGTTGGGAAATTATATCAAATAAACTAACTTATCAAATAGGTGATTATCAATTACCTAAAAATAAACAAGTTCCAGGTGATGTAAGGCGTGTAGATACTGATAGTGAAGAATTGAAAAAAACTTATGAAATATATGCTATGCAAACACATGGTGCAATACTTAGAGATGAATTAGCTTGGAATGAATATTGGCTTTGGGATACTGATGATATAATGGCTGCTATTTACTATAATGAAAATAATGAGCCTGATGGTTATTTAATATATTGGATAGAAAATGAAATATTTCATATAAAAGATATGATTTTTAATAATGAATATGCTAGAACTGGTTTATGGAATTTTATATCTGCACATTTTTCTATGGTAGAAGAAGTAACAGGTGATATATATACAGATGAACCATTAGCATTTTTATTAGAAGATGCTAGTATAAAAGAAACTATAACTCCTTATTACATGGGTAGAATTGTAGATTTTGAAAAGTTTATTGAAAATTATCCTTTTAAACAATCTAGTATGGAAAGAGAGTGGAAATTTACTCTTATAGACCCTATTATGACTTGTAATCAAGGTACATTTTTATTAAAAATAGAAAAAGATGGTACTGCTAAAGCTTTCAAAATAAATGAGCAATGTAAAGATATGGTAAGTATACAAACAATGACTACTATGCTTATGGGTTATAAACGTCCTAGTTATTTATCCAAAATAGGTAGAATAACTACAGATAAAACTATTATAAGTATGTTAGAAAATTCTATTAAACAAAAAACTCCTTATATTTCAGACTATTTTTAATATTATAAATAAAAACCATCTATTAAAATATATAGTTGAGATTGTAGACATAGATTAAACTATGTCTTTATTTAATACGTTATATAAGATTATTTAAAAATCATTAATTGCTTTTAATGGTTATTGTCTAATTATTAAATATATACTATCATTAGTATTATTTAAATTACTTAAAGTTTAATATATATTAAATCTCCTTTCATTTATATTTTAAATATCATATAATAAATTTACATATAAATTTTCATTTATATCCTAAAATTTATATTATTAGGTATGATTATACTAACTATTTATATTTATAAGTGTTATTGTACATTACAATAAATATATATTTACAATTAAATAGATAACAATTAATAAATTTGTCGTTTTAAGTTAGAATACCTAAAATAATTGATATTTTTTTGCACCTATTGACATTTATTAATAAATATATTAATATATTACTAAAGATTATTTTAATTTATCTAATTTTAATTAATAAATGATTATTAGTGTGCAATGTTATATTATTTGTTTTCGTCTTCATTCTAGTTTTAAATTTCAATAGTTTTGCACATATAATATAATTATGTAGTATATTATATTATAAGTATTAAGGAGGGTTTTTTATGGCAACAAAAAGTATATTAAAAAATGTTCATATAAAAAACAAAAATATGTGTAAAAGTTTATTAATAGCTTTAGAAAATGCTGAAAATAAAAAAGATAAAAAGTTAGAAAATGATAGAACTTTTACAGAATTGTTCCCTGAAGATATTATTAAATATTTTGGTGGTAAAAATTGATAGGCTTTTCTGAAGTAAATCTTATTAATTTTTTGAATACACTAAAAGAAGAAGAAATTAAAAATATATTACTTGATTTTAAAAGCCCTCTAAATAAAGATATAGAAGGCTTTTTACATAATAAAGCTATAGAATTTTGCAAACAAGGTATAGCACATACCCATTTAATATTTGCATCATATAAAGGCAACTTAGTTTTAGTTGCATATTATACCTTAAGTAATAAATATGTTACTATAAATAAAAAGAATGTAAGTAACACATTATGGAAAAAATTATCAAAATTCGGTCAGTATAATCCAGATACAAAACAACTATACATATCTATGCCACTTATTGCTCAAATTGGTAAAAATTATAATAATAAGTATAATAAACTTATAACAGGTGATGAACTTTTAAAAAGAGCTTGTGATAATATAAGAAAAATTCAAAATATTGTTGGTGGCAAACATGTATATTTAGAATGTGAAGATAAAGTTAAACTTATTGAATTTTATGAAACAAATGGCTTTGTAAGTTTTGGGTCAAGACCATTAGATAAAGATGAAACTGATAGCTTAGATGGGACATATTTAGTTCAATTATTAAAAAAATTATAACATAAAAAGCTACTAAAAATATTAGTAGCTCAGATTGTAGACAAAGTAGGAAAGGTATTAACAACTTTGTCTATTTTTGTTATAATAAAAATCAAAATGATAAAAAAGAAAATGATAACAAAAAAACAAGATAAAAATAGAATACAAATAACAATGATATGTATAGATGATTTAGTACCACAAAATCACTTATTGTATATAGAATAACACATGTTCTACATGTGGTTCAAAAAAAGCGAAGCTGATGAGTATAAAAAAAGAACCTCCTGTTGAAAAATATATATGGGTTTACCAACCATATATAAAACAAAGGAGATATACAAAAATGGATAATAATAGTTTAGCACATATAAAGTGGAATTGCAAATATCATATAGTATTTGCACCAAAATATAGAAGACAAGTGATATATGGAAAAATAAAAGAAGATATAGGAAAAATATTAAGAAAATTATGTGAATTTATGGGATATTTAAAAGTAAAAAGTAGTTTAATGATATTTGATAAACATGCAAATTTAAAATACAAGTATAGGAATAGACATTTTTGGTGCAAAGGATATTATGTAGATATAGTAGGAAAAACTAAAAAAGTAATAGAAGAATATATAAGAAATCAGTTACAAGAAGATATAGCAACAGCCCAAATGACACTAAAAGAATATATGGACACGTTTATGGGTGATAAGAATGCCAAATCATAAAAAAGCCCCTTAAGGGGTTGCTTGAGAAAAAATGCGGTTGGCAAATCTATTCAGTGTGACTTTAGGCAAAGCAAGTAACATACCCTTATAGGATTAGAGCAATCCACCCGTTGAACGGGTGGTCTTGACTTATTGTGTAGGCATATATTGAACTTTCCAAACATTATTATCTTTTATCATATCCATAGCCATTGGGTGACCTTGTTGAATTTGAAGTTGATATTCTATATACCCTTTTTCTTCACCTTCTTTAATAAATTTTCCATTACCAGCTTCTTTTAAGTTAGATATATAATCTTCTTTTATATCCTCACTAAGACTTTTCATATTTTGTATATATTTTTCTTCAGTCATATTTTCTGCATCATAATCTTTATATAAAGTATATGCTATACTATATTCTTTTTCCATTACAGCTTGTGTATAATATTTTATTACTTTTGTAGGTTCAAGATTTTTGAATACCTCTATTTTTTTATCTTTTTTATAATTATCATATATTTTTTGTTCTTCTGAAGATAAATAACCTGTTATTGCAAAAGGCTTATTACTAGGTATACTTCTATTATCTACTTTAAATGCAAAATCATATTTAACTAAAGTATCATCCCAATTTACTAATACTTCATATACAATTAAATCTAAATATTTATCTTTTTTATCAAAAGTGTGTTTAATATCTGCATCACCATTTTTATTTACATCTACAACTATATTTTCAACTACATTTTCTGTACCACCTTTACCATCTTGTTTTACATTTGTTTTAATAATATTAACTTTACTATCTTTTGGTAAATCACTTGGAAATTCTATTCTAATATTTTCTTCATTTTCTAATATTGGCAATTCATCATCTTGTCTTTTACGATAAAAATTTAATATCATTTGCATTTTTTCATCATTATCAAAATTACCATTATTACTTACTGTTTTTATATATTCTATTTGTTTATCTTTTGTAAAAATAGATAATTCTGTTTTATCTTTTTTATCTTCAATTTCTTCAGATATAGTTGTATCTTCTGTACTTTCTTCTGATACTGTTGTTGTATCACTTGTAATTTCTGTTGTACTTTCTTCTTTATTTTTTTTATTAAAACAACCTGTTAAAGTAAGTGTAAATATAACACCAATTAAAATTAATTTCTTTTTCATAAAATCACCTTCTTTATTTTTTATTAGAAAAACCTATTAAAACAAGTGTAAAAGCCAATATTACTAAAATTAATTTCTTTTTCGTAAAATCACTTTTTTAAATTGATTTTATATAATAAAATCTTTTAATCTATTTTCCATTTCTTCATCTGCATATATTTCAAAAAACATTCCATCATCTCTATTTTCATTTTGTACAATTTCACATCTACCGTGAATTATACCAACATAATTAGACTTTTCATAAGGTATTAAAATATTTATAGATTTTTTAAAACTTTTAACTACATCTTCAATAGTATTTAAAAGATTTTCTATACCATTACCTTTTTTAGCTGATATTTCTAATGTATACATAGCAAAGTTGTCTTTTGGTAAAGGTCTTGTTACATCTTCTTTATCTACTTTATTATAAGCAGTAATTATAGGTTTGTTTAAACAATCTAAATCTTTTAATGTTTTATATACAATATTCATTTGTTCTTCTCTTGAATTATTAGAACTATCTACAACATGTACTAAAACATCTGCATATTTTGTTTCTTCTAAAGTTGCCCTAAAGGCTTTTATAAGATTATGTGGTAACTTTTGTATAAATCCTACTGTATCTGTAAAAAGATATTCTCTACCAGATTGTAATTCTATTTTTCTTGTTGTTGTATCAAGTGTTGCAAAAAGTTTGTCCATTGCCAAAACATCTGATTTTGTAATAGTATTCATAAGAGTAGACTTACCTGCATTTGTATAACCTACAAATGCTACTATTGGTTGTTTATTTTTAAGTCTTTTTTCTCTCATAACTTGTCTATGTTTTTCTATATATTTAAGTTCCTTGTTAAGCTCTGCTATTCTATCTGATATATTTCTTCTATCTATTTCAAGTTTCTTTTCACCAGGACCTCTTGTACCTATACCCCCACCTAAACGGCTCATATCTTTACCTTGACCTACAAGGTGAGTTAATTTATATCTAAGTTGTGCCAATTCTACTTGAACTTTACCTTCTGCTGAACTTGCTCTTTTTGCAAATATATCTAATATAACAAGTGTTCTATTCATTATTTTAACTTTTAACATACTGGACATATTTTTCATCTGACTAGCTGTAAGCTCGTCATCACATACAATACCTGTTGCACCTAATTCTTCTACATAAGCTTTTAATTCTTCTATTTTTCCTTTCCCAAAATAGTGTGCTTTATGTATGCCTTCTCTTTTTTGAACCATACGCCCTATAACAGTAGCACCAGCAGTTTCTACTAATTCTTCTAATTCATCTAAGCTAGCATCTATATTCATTAAATCTTTTTCATTATCTATACCTATTAAAACTACTCTTTCTTCTATTTCTTTTGTTTCATAAATTTTTGTTTGATTTTTTTCCATTATAATCCCACCTTTATTTAGAATTATTATACATTAATTATAACATATTTATTATTTTTTTACTAGAAATATTTAATTATACATATTAATTAATCAAAATAAATGAACAAACTAATAATAGCTAAAGATGTAGATAAATCTATATCTTTAGCTATTATTAGTTTATTATTGTGCAATTGCACTTTCTTGCATAGTTTCTTCATCTAAAAGAGTTTGTTCATATTTAGCTAAAATAGCTTTTTGAAGAGTTTCTCTAGCTGAAGAATTTATAGGGTGTGCTATATCTCTAAACTCACCTGTACTAGTTTTTCTACTAGGCATAGCTATAAATAAACCATTTTCACCTTCTATAACTTTAATATCATGAACAACAAATTCATTATCTAAAGTGATAGATACAACTGCTTTCATTTTACCTTCTTGATTAACTTTTCTAATTCTTACGTCTGTAATATTCATAAACAAATCTCCTCCTATAAAGTAGAATTAAATGTTTACTAAAAGTTATACCTTTTAGCTTTAACACAGATTGGGTTCTACTTTATACCTCTAAAAATTATGTAATTATTTTGGTATTAAAAAACTTTTAAGTAAAACCATATGCTGATATGAATATTATATTACTTTTTAATATAAAAATCAATAATTTTTTTATATTATTTTGTATTTTACATATAAATTTTTATATAATTTTTTTATAGGTTGTTTATTTATTACAATAAGCGTGTTATTTTTTGCAGTTTGTATAAAAATTTATTATTTTATACAAAATAATGTATTTTAATAAATTTATAAATTATTATAGTATAATTAATAGTTGATAAAATATACTAATATATATATAATATACCTAAATATAAATTTTGTTAGGAGATAAAGTTATTATGGATACATTAAATATAAAAAATATTTTTCCTTATAAAAAACTATACTTTATTGGTATAGGTGGTATTAGTATGTCTGGACTTTGTGAAATACTTCTATCTGAAGGTGATTATAACATATTAGGTTCTGACAACAATAACTCTGAACTTATACAAAATCTAATAAAAAAAGGGGTTACTGTTTATATAGGACAAAATGAAAATAATATTACTAGTGATATAGACTTAGTTATATATACAGCAGCTATTAAAGATGATAATCCTGAATTTATAAAAGCTAAACAATTAGGATTAAAAATGCTTGAACGTTCAGAATTTTTAGGTAACCTTATGAAAGCCTATAAATATCCTTTATGTATAGCTGGTACACATGGCAAAACTACTACTTCTTCTATGGTATCTGAAGTATTTTTACAAGCTAAAACAGACCCTACTATATCTATAGGTGGTATACTTTCTTCAATAAATAGTAACTTTAAAGTTGGTAAAAAAGATTATCTTGTTTTAGAAACTTGTGAATATTGTGATACATTTTTAAAATTTAATCCTCATTCGGCTATTATATTAAATATTGATGCTGACCATTTAGATTATTTTAAAGATATTAATCAAATATATAATAGTTTTAAAAAATTTGCAAATTTAATAAAAGAAGATGCTTGTCTTGTTATAAATAGTGATATTAAAGATTATGAAAAAATAACTGAAAATTTAAAATGTAATGTTATAACTTATGGACAAAATGAAAATAGTATGTGGAAAGCTAAAGATATTACTTTTGATGAATTTGGATGTGCAACTTATAAAGCATACTATAATAACAAGTTCATGTATAACATAAAATTAAGTGTTGTAGGTATTCATAATATATATAATTCTTTATCTGTTTGTGCTTTAGCTAATTTTTATAATTTAGATAAAGATAGTATAGAAATAGGGCTTAATAACTTTAAAGGTACTAATAGACGTTTTCAATATAAAGGCACATTTAATAATATGAAAATAATAGATGACTATGCCCACCACCCAACTGAAATTTTAGCTACTATAAATGCTACAAAAAGTCAAAATATAAACAAATTATGGTGTGTTTTTCAACCTCATACTTATACTAGAACTAAAGCCCTTTTAGATGATTTTGCGAAATCTCTTTTAGATGTTGATAATATTTTAATATGTGATATATATTCAGCTAGAGAAAAAGATACTGGAGAAATACATGCAAAAGATTTAGTAAATAAAATAAATGAGCTTGGTAAAAATGCAATATATATTGATAGTTTTGAAACAGGTAAACAATATATAGAAGAAAATTGCCAAAAAAATGATATGCTAATTACTATGGGGGCAGGAGATGTTTATTTATTAGGTGAAATGTTATTAAATAAATAATTTTAACATTTTATCCACAATGTTTTTAACATTTTATTTTGTATAACTTAATTTTATCACTTATATTTCAATAAAAAAATAACTAGTAAAAAATCCTTAATTTCTCATAGTTTTTACTAGTTATTTTTTTATCAAAGTAATATTTTATTAATTATATTAAAATATTTCACAATTTATTTAAAGTTTTCAACATTTATGTGTATTATTTGTTGATAACTGCTTGTTTTAATGCTTTTGCTAATTGGTCTGGGCAAGATGTATCTTTAGCACCACAAGTTAAACCTTCTAATTTTTTTATAACATCCTCTACTTTTAAACCTTCTACAAGACTAGCAATACCTTTAAGGTTACCATTACATCCACCATTAAATTTTACACTTTTTACTATATCACCATCAACTTCAAATTCAATATTTTTGGCACATACTCCTTTTGTATCAAAATTGTTCACAATATCACTCCTTAAATTTAATTAATAAAAGTATAGCAAATACTAAAAAAAATTGCAATATAAAATATTTTTTACAAATACGTAATGAATATATAACAGAAGATAAAGAACAAATATTATTATTTCAACTTGGTGAAAATAATATGTATTATAATATTGAACTTTGTTGGAAAACTAGACAATTTTTTATAAATAAAAATGATTGAAAAAACTTAGATTTTTCAAAAATATTATATTATGGTGATTGTACTTAAGCCTTTAGCTTTTAGCTAAAGGCTTAAAAATTACTTAGGAATAACACAATTAGGATTATTATTTAAGCAATAACCATTATTTACACATACCCCATTATTTAAGTAGTTATTACTATTTCTGTTTGTTTTATAATTTCTTTGTAAATTATAATTTTGGCAATTTTGCTTATAGTTATTTTGTCCACCACAATATCCTCTACCTCTTGCAAATGCAGGTGTTGTAAATAATAAAGCACCTATAGTAGATAATAATAATATTTTTTTCATAAAACCACTCCTTTAAAATTAATTAAAATACTTATATAATTTTAATTAAAAAATGAAGTCATATCTTAATTGTATAATTATTAAAAAAATATAGTAATAATATAATAATAACATAAATATTAAATTTTTTCTATAAAATTTACTTAAATTTTTTGTTTTTTTATTTGCATTTTATAGGCTAATTTTGTTATTAAAATTCTTGGTATTATAGCTATAAAAAATGGTAATATTTTTGCATAACTAGGTATAATAATTGTTTTTTTCTTAAACATTTTATTAATAGCATATAAAGATGCTTTGTAACTACTTAAACCTTTAACATTACCTTTAACACCTGCTTTTTTATGAAAATTAGTATTAATAGTAGCAGGACAAAATATACCTATATACACATTAGATTTTTGCTTTTTAAGTTCTTCTTTTATTGCAAGACTTAAATTTAATACATATGCTTTACTACCATAATAAGATGAAAGTAATGGACTTGCAAAAAAACTACCTATTGAACCTACATTTAAAATATAACCACTATCTTTTTTTACCATATCTTTCAAAAACAACTTTGTTAAAATATGTAAAGATTTTATATTTAAGTCTATCATATTAAGTTCATCATTTAAGTTTGTATTTAAAAATTCTCCAAAAACTCCATAACCAGCATTATTTATTAATATATCTATATTTTTATCTTTAGTTTCATTATAAAGTTTATAACAGTTTTCTATTATAGATAAATCCATATCTATAATTGTACAATTTTTTATATTTTTAAATACTTGTTCCATTTTATACCTGTTTCTAGCTACAACTATTATATTATAGCCTTTATTTGATAATATAATAGCCATATCTTTTCCTATTCCATCACTAGCCCCTGTTATTAATGTTGTTTTCATATTTGTTCCTTTACATAGTTTAATAAAATTTCTTTATTATTTTTATTTGGTTGTTCTAATACTAAATTTAAAGCCTTTTTAAGAAGTTCTCCTATTTCTTTACCATTTATTATACCTATTTCTTTTAAATCATTACCTGTGATAGCTAAAGTTTTTAAAGAAAAACACTGATTTTTTCTAATAGTTTCTTCTATTTCATCATATATATTGTCATATTTTTTACATTGTACTAAATTATTTTCTATAAGACTTATACAAAATTTTATTTCTAATATTTTTTTAAATAATTCTACTTCTCCTATTTCACATAAAAATTTTCTTGTTTCTATTCTATCTTCCTTAAAGTCATAATTAAAATATGTTATAATAGTTTTTATTTCTTTTATAGTTTTATTGTCTAACCTTAATCTTTTTAATATTAATTCTACTTCTTTTTCTGTTAAATGACTTAATAAAAAAGCAAGTCTTAAATCTTTAGATAATTTTTTCAATATTAATATATTCTTTTTATAATTTTTAAAAATAGGTTCTATTTCTGGTATAAAATATTTATATAAGTTTGTTTCTTGTAAAAGGCTTAATTTTTCTATATAATCTGATTTTATAAGTTTTAAAAATTCATCTCTTATTCTTTCTACACTAATATTTTCTATTAGTTTATTATTTTCTTTTATTGCTAAAAATGTTTTTTCTTCTATGTTAAATCCCAATTGAGCTGAAAAACGAACACCTCGCATCATTCTAAGTGCATCTTCTTTAAATCTTATATCTGCATTACCTACACCTTTTATAAGTTTATTTTTTATATCTTCTCTCCCATTAAAAGGGTCTATAAAACCTTTATTTATATTATAGGCAATAGCATTCATTGTAAAATCACGCCTACTTAAATCTTCATCTATTTTTTTACTAAATATAACATTTTCTGGACGTCTATTGTCTTTATATTCTCCATCTATACGATATGTTGTTACTTCAAAGTTTTGTCTATCTAATACTACTGTAACTGTTCCATGTTCTATACCTGTGTCTATTGTATGATTAAATATATTTTTTATATCTTGTGGCATAGCATCTGTTGTTATATCGAAGTCCTTAGGCTCAAACCCTAACAAATAATCTCTAACACAACCACCTACTATAAATCCTTCAAATCCATTTTTCTGTAAATGTTCTATTATATATATAACCTGTTTAGGAGTATTCACAAAATCGTTCCTTTCTATAAAAAAATTTATAAAATTTCATTTTTAAATCAAAAGTTATATTTAATACCTATTGTGCTTGTTAAAATAATAAAAATATTTAAATTTTAAGATTTATGACAATAGTATTTTTAATATATAAAGTTAACTAATACAATACATATTAGAAATATATTTCAATTCTAATAAATTAATTTTATTCACTCCTTTGTTTATTATTATATCATAATATATAAAATCTTTCATTATAAAATATACTTATATATTAATATTAAATCTAATATAATTTCTTTTATATACAATTAATTATTAATAAACATTAGACAAATTAATTAAAAAATGTTAAAATATTATAAAAAGTTTAAATAGATTGGAAGATAAAAAATGAATACCCTTACTAGAACAGAAATACTAATTGGAAATGACAATATTGAAAAAATTAAAAATAGTAGTGTTATTATATTTGGTGTAGGTGGTGTTGGTTCTTTTTGTGTAGAAGCAATAGCTCGTTGTGGTGTTTCAAATATTCACATAGTAGATGATGACACTATTTCTATTACTAATATTAATAGACAACTTATTGCTACACATAGTACAATTGGAAAAGATAAAATAGAAGTTGTAAAACAACGTATATTAGATATAAACCCTAATACTAATGTAACTACTTTTAAAACTTTTTATACAAAAGATACAGCTCATATTATTGACTTATCTAAATATGATTATATAGTAGATGCAATAGACACTATTTCTTCTAAAATATTACTTGTAGAAGAAGCAACAAAATTAGGTATACCTATTATTTCATCTATGGGTACTGGCAATAAATTAGACCCTACAAAATTTGTTGTAACAGACATATATAAAACTTCTATGTGTCCTTTAGCTAAAGTTATGCGTTATGAACTTAAAAAGCGTGGTATAAAAAAATTAAAAGTTGTATATTCAACTGAAAAACCTATTAAACCTGCACCTATTAAACTAGATGAAAATGCTAAAAGTAGTAGTCCTTTTAGGGATACTAATAAAAGGCGTGAAACGCCAGGCAGTATATCTTTTGTTCCTTCTGTTGCTGGGCTTATTATTGCTAGTCAAGTTATTAATGATATAATAAATTACAAAAAATAAATTTATATGATAAAGAGGTAAAATATGGATAAAATTAAAGTTTTAAGTATTTTTGGAACAAGACCTGAAGCTATTAAAATGGCTCCAATTATTAAAGAAATGGAAAAATGTGAACATATTCATCAAAAAGTATGTGTTACAGCACAACACAGAGAAATGTTAGACCAAGTTTTAAATATTTTTAATATAAAACCAGATTATGACCTTAATATTATGACACAAAATCAAACTCTTACTGGTATTACTATAAATGCACTTAAAGGACTTGAGGAAACTTTAGAAAAAGCAAATCCTGATATTATTTTAGTCCATGGAGACACTACAACTACTTTTGTAGGTTCATTAGCTGCTTTTTATAAAAAAATTAAAATAGGACATGTTGAAGCAGGGCTTAGAACATATAACAAATATGAACCTTTCCCTGAAGAAATGAACAGAAAATTAACTGGAGCTATGGCAGATTTACATTTTGCACCGACTAATCTTTCTAAAGAAAATCTTTTAAAAGAAAATATAGATGAACAAAATATTTTTATAACTGGTAACACTTCTGTTGACTGTGTTAAAACTACTGTTGTAAAAGATTATAAATTCTCTTGTGATATTTTAAATAATATTGATTATGAAAATAAAAAAGTTATTACAATGACAGCTCATAGACGCGAAAATTTAGGTGAACCTTTAGAAAATATTTGTAATGCTATATTAAAATTAGTTGAAATGAATGAAGATGTAGAAGTAGTTTATGCTGTTCATTTTAACCCACTTGTTAGAGAAGTAGTTAATCGCATATTAGGAAATAATTCTCGTATACACCTTATAGACCCTATTGATATGACAGATATGCATAACCTCATATCCCGTTCTTATATGGTTATGACAGATTCTGGTGGACTTCAAGAAGAAGTACCTTCATTAAAAAAACCTGTATTAGTATTAAGAAATGTTACAGAACGTCCTGAAGGTATTAGTGCTGGTGTTTTAAAATTAGCTGGAACAGAACAAAATAATATTATAACTTTAGCTAATGAACTTTTAAATAATAAAGACACTTATAATTTAATGGTTAATGCTAAAAATCCTTTTGGTGATGGTTTTGCATCTAAAAGAATTGTAGATGCTATTTTATATTACTTTAATAAAATAGATAAAAAACCAGAAAATTTTAATTAAATCTAGATTTTTTTAATTAATAAGTATATAATATATAATTATTAAGGGGTGAGTAAATATGAATGGTATTGCTAGAGCCTTATCTAAACTAACTCAAGTAGCTATAACTATGGTTGTTACTATTGGTATGTGCTTTTTTATAGGTAAATGGCTTGATGAAAAAATAGGTAGTAATTTTGTTTTTTTACCTATATTTATTATTTTAGGTATAGGTGCAGCCTTTAGAAACTTATATGTTATGGTTATGTTAGAATATAGAAAAGAAGAGAAAAAAGAAGAAAAAGAAAGAGAACTTTTAGGATATAAAAAAATTGAAAAATGATTTTAAAGGTTATACTATATATAGCCTATTTGGATTTATTATTATAACTAGTGTTATTGTAGGTATATTTATTGGTAAAAAACTTAATAAAATTTTAAATACTTCACCTTTATTTTTACTAATATTTATTATATTAAGCCTTGTATCTTCTTTTATAAATTTCTTTTTTAAAATAATGAAAGATTTTGATTGTAACCCTATACATAAAAATAAATATATTTATACTATTAATTTTATAGTAGAAAGCATTTTACTAACTTTTATATGTTTTATAATAGGTAATGTTATTGATAAATATTATAAATCAAATTATATATTTTGTATTTTATTTTTAATTATTTCTATTGCTTTTAATTTGTTTATATTCTTTAAAAAATTTAACATAAATTATAAGTTGATATTTAGGAGAAAAAAGAATGAAAATATCTGATACTTCAAAACAAATAATAGTAACTACTATTGCTTTATTCTGTATAATCTTTGGTATTGCTACATTTATAGTTTCTGATGTAAAATCATTTTTAATAGGACTTGCATTTGGTACAATATTTTCCATATTAAAACTTATACTCTTAGAAAAAACATTAAACAAGGCTATGGATATGACTGGTGCAAAAGCTGTAAATTATACAAGAATACACTATACATTAAGATACTTTTTAACATTTATTGTACTTTTAATAGCAGTTTTTAGAGATTTTAATATTATAGGTGTTATAATAGGTATTTTATTAACAGTACCTGCTATATATATAGTAAACTTTAAAAATAAAAAAAATCAAGGTTGACGTTTTGATATTAAAAAGTGTATAATATATAGTTGAAAGTCAAAAACCTTTAGTTTATTTAATAAAGTATTTTTTATACTTTATTTTAAATAAATAGGTTATAAAATAACCTAGTAACTAATATATATTTTAGTTGCAAAAAAAATTTGAGAAGGGAGGTAAACATATGGACTTTGGTGCTAAAATTATAACTCAAATTGGTGGTGTTAATATAACACAAACAATGATGAATACTTGGATTATCATTATTGTTCTTACCATTGTAGCTTTAATTCTTAGGTCTAAAATAAATAAGTTTACAGATGTTCCTACAACAAAGTTACAAAATATAGTTGAACTTATTATTGAAACAATGGAAAACTTTACAATTCAAAATATGGGAGAAAAATACAAATATTTTGGTAATTGGTTTTTTGGTGTTTTTTGTTTTATTTTAACTTCTAACTATATTGGGTTATTATCTTTTAGGTCGCCAACAGCAGACCTTGCAACAACACTTGCTCTTTCATTGTCTACATTTACTCTTATACATTTTATGGGGATAAAAGTGAATGGAGGGGCGTATTTCAAAGGATATATAGAGCCTATGCCTGTATTATTACCACTTAATATTATAGGTGAAATAGCTACTCCTATATCTCTTAGCCTACGTTTGTTTGGTAATATATTAGGTGGTACAATTATTATGGGGCTTATAAACTCTGCCTTATCTCAAGGCCCTATTTTATTACAAGTGGTGGGCTTTGGTGCTATCACACCAGTTTTACATGCTTATTTTGATGTATTTGCTGGTTTCTTACAAACGTTTATCTTTGTTATACTTAGTATGACATTTATAAAAGATAAAATTGGTGAATAATCACCAAAAACATTGCTAAACATTAGCAAAAATTTAAAAACTTTATATTTAAAAAATTTTATATTTTTTAGGAGGATTTTAAAATGGAATTTAATGAATCATTTATTATGGGTTGTTCTGCAATTGGTGCAGGTACTGCTATGATTGCAGGTATTGGTGCAGGTATTGGTCAAGGTTATGCCGCTGGTAAAGCTGCTGAAGCTGTTGGTCGTCAACCAGAAGCTAAAGGTACTATTATGTCTACTATGTTAGTTGGTGCTGCTGTTGCAGAAACAACTGGTATCTATGGTCTTGTTATAGCATTCTTATTATTATTTGCAAATCCATTTACTAGTAAATAATAACATTTAATAATTTTTCTACATAGTTAGAAAAATGAAAGGAGGGCAAATTTTCTTGGATAGCTTTATACTTACTTTAGATATGCAACTTCTCTATGGTGTTATTATACAATTAATATCAACAGGTATTTTATGTGCTCTTTTATCTTACTTATTATACATACCTGTTACACAATTTTTACAAAAACGTAGAGAACGTATTGAAAATAACATAAATGAGGCAAATAAAAAACTTGCTGATGCTGATAGTCTTAAAGCAGAATATGAACTTAAAATTAGTGAAATTGAAAAAGAAAAAGCTACTATATTAGAAGAGGCTCGTGCTCGTGCTAAACAAAATGAGGCTCAAATAATAGAAGAAGCTAAAAAAGAAGCAGAAGCTATTAAAAACAGAGCTATGCTTGATATTCAAAGAGAACAAGATAAAGCTAAAGAAGAAGTTAGATTACAAATTATTGAAGTATCTTCTTTAGTAGCTAGTAAATTTATTAGCCAAAATATTAATGAGGCTGAACAAAACAAACTTGTTGACCAAGTTATTGCAGATTTGGGGGAAGTTAAATGGCAAAATTAATTTCTAAAAGATATGCAGTTGCTCTTTTTGAATTAGCAAAAGAAACAGATAAAATTGATTTATTTAATTCTCAAATAGAATTAATGTATAACTCTATTAAAGAAGATAAAGAGTTTTTAGCTGTTTTAAATCACCCTAGAATTTCTGGTGGTGAAAAATTTAATCTTTTTCAAACTATTTATAAAGATAATATTTCAGATGAAATTTTAGGGCTTATATCTATTGTTGTTAAGAAAAATAGAGAAACTGAAATATTAGAAATACTTGAAACATTTTTAGAGCTTGTTAGAGATTATAAAGGTATTACTACTGCTTATGTATACTCTGCTATTGCTCTTACTAATGAACAATTAACTAAAATTAAACAAAATTTATCTAAAAATTTAAATAAAGAAATTATTATTGAGGCTAGCGTAAATCCAGAACTTATAGGTGGTTTACTTATTAATGTTGACGGAAAAGTTATAGATAATTCTATTAAAAGAAACTTAGAAGACATTAAAAAAAGCCTTATTAATAATTAAGTAAAGGAGTGTAACCCGTTAATGAACTTAAGACCTGAAGAAATTAGTTCTGTTATTAAAGAACAGATTAAAGGTTATACATCAAAATTAGATGTATCTGATGTTGGTACGGTTATACAGGTTGGGGACGGTATTGCCAGAGTTCACGGACTTGAAAAAGCTATGAGTGGTGAGCTTTTAGAGTTTGAAAGTGGCGTATTAGGTATGGCTCAAAACCTTGAAGAAGACAATATTGGGGTAGTTTTATTAGGTTCTGACCAACAAGTTAAAGAAGGTGACACTGTTAAACTTACTGGACGTGTTGCTGAAGTTGGTGTTGGTGAAGCTATGATTGGTCGTGTTGTTAATGCAATCGGTCAACCTATAGATGAAAAAGGTCCTATTAATACTACTAGTACTCGTCCTATTGAGAGGGTAGCACCTGGTGTTATCACTCGTAAATCTGTTGATGTACCTTTACAAACTGGTATTAAAGCTATTGATGCTATGGTACCTATTGGACGTGGTCAACGTGAGCTTGTAATCGGTGACCGTCAAACTGGTAAAACTGCTATTTGTATAGATACTATTATCAACCAAAAAGGTAAAGATGTTATTTGTATCTATGTTGCAATAGGACAAAAAGCTTCTACTGTTTCTCGTATCGTTAGAAGTTTAGAAGATGCTGGTGCTATGGATTATTCATTAGTTGTTTCTGCAACTGCTTCTGACCCAGCTCCACTTCAATTCCTTGCACCTTATACTGGTGTTGCTATTGGTGAAGAATTTATGGAAAACGGTAAAGATGTTCTTATCGTTTATGATGATTTATCTAAACACGCTGTTGCTTACCGTGCTATGTCACTTCTTCTTCACAGACCACCAGGTCGTGAGGCTTATCCTGGGGACGTATTCTATCTTCACTCAAGACTTCTTGAAAGAAGTGCTAGACTTGAAGAAAAATATGGCGGTGGTTCTATAACTGCTCTTCCTATTATTGAAACTCAAGCAGGTGACGTTTCTGCTTATATACCTACAAACGTTATTTCTATCACTGATGGACAAATTTTCCTTGAAAGTGAACTTTTCAACTCTGGTGTACGTCCTGCTATTAATGCTGGTCTTTCAGTATCAAGGGTTGGTGGTTCTGCTCAAATTAAAGCTATGAAAAAAATAGCTGGTCCTATCCGTATAGAACTTGCTCAATATAGAGAGCTTGAAAGCTTTGCTCAATTCGGTTCTGACCTTGATAAAGATACTTTAGAACGTCTTAACCACGGTCAACGTATCGTTGAAATATTAAAACAACCTCAATATGCTACTTTAGAGGTTGAAAAAGAAGTTATTATTCTTTATGCTGTTACTAAAAAATATCTTGATGATATTGCTCTTGACAGAATTGCAGATTTTGAAAAAGAATTCTTTAATTTTGTTGAAACTAAATATAATAATATTTTCACAAGTATTAGAGAAACTAAAGAAATGTCTGCTGATATTGAAAAACAACTTATTGAAGCACTTGAAACATTTAAAAAAGAATTTAGATAATGAGGTGATATAATGGCATCAATGCGTGATATTAAACGCAGAATTAAAAGTGTCAATAGCACCCAGCAAATAACTAACGCTATGTATCTTGTTGCTAGTAGTAAGCTTAATAAAGCTAAAGCTAGATTAGAAGATACTCGCCCTTTCTTTAATGAAACTAGAAAAGTTATAGCAAATATTGTTAATGGTTCTGGTAATATAAGCCACCCTTATCTTGATAAAAGAGAAGTTAAATCTACTGGTGTTATAGTTGTAACAGGTGATAGAGGTCTTTGTGGTGGTTATAATACAAATATTAATAAAAAAGCTATGTCTGCTATTAAAAATAAAGAAACTGATAAAGTGATAGCTATTGGGAGCAAAAGTAGAGATTATTTTAAAAGTCGTGCTAATTTAGTACAATCTTTTACAAATATTTCTGAACACCCTACATATGAAGATGCTTTACAAGTTGGGCGTTTGGCACTAGATATGTTTACATCTGGTGAAGTTGATGAAGTTTACTTAGCTTATACAGAGTTTATTTCAACTCTTGCTAGTGAACCTAAACTTATTAAACTTTTCCCATTAGATGTAAATGATTTTAAAACTGAAGAAAAAACAGAAACTACTGTTGGTGCTCTTACTATTTATGAGCCTAGCGAAGAAGCTGTTTTAGAATATGTTATTCCTAAATACGTTAATACCGTTATATTTGGTGCTATGGTAGAATCAGCAGTTTGTGAATTAGGTGCTAGAATGACTGCTATGGATTCTGCTACAGAAAATGCTGAAGAAATGATAGATTCTTTAAACCTTGTTTATAATAGAGCAAGACAAAGTGCTATCACACAAGAAATTACCGAAATTGTTAGCGGTAGTGGTATTTATAGTTAGAAAAGGAGTGGAAACTTTTGGCTGAAAAAAATGTAGGTAAGATAATACAAATTATCGGTGCCGTATTAGATATAAAATTTTCAAGCGAAAATATGCCAGCGTTATACAATGCTATTGAAATTGAGCATAATGGCGAAATTATCGTTGCTGAAGTTGCTCAACACTTAGGTGATGACGTTGTTAAATGTATCGCTATGAGTTCTACAGATGGTCTTATTAGAGGTATGGACGCAGTAGATACAGGAGCACCTATATCTGTACCTGTTGGTTCTTGCACTCTTGGTCGTATGTTCAACGTTGTTGGTAACCCTATTGATGAAGCTGGTGACGTTGATGTTAAAGAAAAATGGTCTATCCATAGAAGTGCTCCTAGCTTTGCTGAACAAGCAACTGCTACTGAGCTTTTAGAAACTGGTATCAAAGCTATTGACCTTCTTTGTCCTTATTCAAAAGGTGGTAAAATTGGTCTTTTTGGTGGTGCTGGTGTTGGTAAAACAGTTCTTATTATGGAGCTTATTCGTAACATTGCAACAGAGCATGGTGGTTTCTCTGTTTTTGCTGGTGTTGGTGAACGTACTCGTGAAGGTAATGACCTTTACTATGAAATGCAAGAATCAGGCGTTATTAACAAAACAAGTCTTGTATTTGGTCAGATGAATGAACCACCTGGAGCTCGTATGAGAATTGCCCTTACTGGTCTTACTATGGCTGAATACTTTAGAGATAGAGAAAACCAAGACGTTCTTCTCTTCGTTGATAATATTTTCCGTTTCGTTCAAGCAGGTTCTGAGGTGTCTGCCCTCTTAGGTCGTATGCCTAGTGCCGTTGGTTACCAACCAACTCTTGCAACTGAAGTTGGTACATTACAAGAACGTATTACTTCTACTAAAACAGGTTCTATTACATCTGTTCAAGCTGTATACGTTCCTGCCGATGACTTAACTGACCCTGCTCCTGCTACAACATTTGCTCACTTAGATGCAACAACAGTTTTATCAAGAGCTATAGTTGAGCTTGGTATTTACCCTGCTATCGACCCTCTTGAATCTGGTTCTCGTATATTAGACCCTATGATTGTTGGTCAAGAGCACTATGAAGTAGCTAGAAACGTACAATCTATTCTTCAAAGATATAAAGAGTTACAAGATATTATTTCTATTCTTGGTATGGATGAACTTTCTGAAGAAGATAAACTTACTGTTAACAGAGCAAGAAAAATTCAACGTTTCCTTTCTCAACCTTTCTTCGTTGCTGAGAAATTTACAGGTTATGATGGTAAATATGTTCCTGTTTCTGAAACTGTTCGTGGATTTAAAGAAATTCTTGAAGGTAAACATGATGATATACCTGAAAGCTTCTTCTTAAATGCTGGTCCTATTGAAGAAGTTGTAGCAAGAGCTAAGAAATAATATTAGCGAAAGGAATGGTTGCTAATATGGCAGATGCAAAAATACGTTTGCGTATAGTTACTCCTTCTAGGGAGCTTTATAACGATGACGCAACTATGGTTATTATGCGTGGTACTAATGGGGATTTAGGGGTTCTTAAAGGACACCAACCCCTTACAACTACTCTTGACTATGGTCTTTTAAAAATTAAAAACGGTGAAAAAGAGCTTGTTTCTACTCTCTTTGGTGGCTTTGTAGATGTTCAACCAGATGTTATTACTATTCTTACAGATTCTGCTGAATGGATAGAAGATATTGATATTAAAAGAGCTGAAGATGCTAAAAGAAGAGCTGAAGAAAGACTTAATAGCAAAGATGCTAATATAGACTTTTTAAGAGCTGAACTTGCTTTAAAACGTGCTAATTTAAGACTTAATAGTAAAAGAAATTAATTAATAAAGCTATGGATTTATTCCATAGCTTTTTAAACACTAAAGGAAATTTTATGAGAAAAGGTATTATATCACAAAAAATTGTAATTACCCATACAATATAAATTTTTAATTATTTATTGTATGGGAGGCAATAAAATGAAACAAAATAAATATGATAATGAAAAATTTTTTCAAAAATATAGTGAAATGAATCGTTCTAAAAATGGTTTAAATGGTGCTGGAGAATGGAAAGAGCTTAAAAAACTTTTACCTAAATTTGAAAATAAAAAAGTATTAGACTTAGGTTGTGGTTATGGTTGGCATTGCAAATATGCAATAGATAATGGTGCTAGTTATGTTATTGGTATAGATATATCACAAAAAATGCTTAATGTAGCTAAACAAAGAAATAATAGTAAACATATTGAATATAAATTATGTGCTATGGAAGATTTGTCATTTAATGAAAATTCTTTCGATATAGTTATTAGTTCACTTGCTTTTCACTATATTAAAAACTTTGAACCTATTGTAAAAAATATTAGTAAATGGTTAAAAAATAATGGTTGTTTTATATTTTCAGTAGAACACCCCATATTTACTTCTTATGGTACACAAGACTGGATTTATGATGAAAATGGTAATATACTTCATTTTCCAGTAGATAACTATTATTATGAAGGTGAAAGACAAGCTATATTTTTAGGTGAAAAAATTATAAAATATCATAAAACTATTACAACTTACTTAAATACATTACTTAACAACAATTTTATAATACAAAATATAGTAGAACCTAAACCACCAGAAAATATGTTAAATATTCCTGGTATGTTAGATGAAATGCGAAGACCTATGATGCTTATTATTAAGGCATACAAAAAGTAAATCATTTTTAAAGGTGTATAAAAATCTACACCTTTATTTATATAAAATTCTTTTATATAATAAAACCATACACCCTATGGGTCATTAGCTTGTTTCATATATTTGTTAATTTAATAAAATAAGTAATATATTTTTTACTTTAAAATTTATATATTTTTTATATTTTAATTATATCCTAATAATAAAAACTATACAGTTTAAAAAATTTAATAAAATAATTTTATAGTATTTTTTAATAAATTTAAAATAAAAAATCAATTAATTTTACTTATTTTTATTTTATTAATATTCATATTTTGTTTATATTTATAAATAATACTATTGATTTTTTATTTTTTTATAGTATAATAATATAATAAAAACATTTAGTAGGAGTGAATAAATATGAAAAAAATTTTTTCTTTAATAGTTGCAGCTACATTATCTTTATCTTTAGTAGCTTGTGGTAGTTCAAATAATAATTCATCTAATAATACTACTGAAGAAACTTCTTCTGAAAGTGCTAGTACAACTAATAAAGATAATGGAGTAATTTCTAAAATTAAAGAAAAAGGTGAATTAGTAATGGCTACTTCGCCAGACTATCCACCTTATGAATTTAAAATAATGGAAAATGGAAAAGAAAAAATTGTTGGTTTTGATATAGCTATTGCTGAAGAAATTGCAAAAGATATAGGTGTTAATCTTCGCGTTTTAGAATTAGATTTTAATGGTCTTTTAGTTTCTCTAAATGCTAATAAAGCTGATATAGTTATGGCTGGTATGACACCTGATGAAGAAAGAATTAAAGCTGTTGATTTTTCTGATATATATTATCTTGCAGAACAAGGTATAATTGTACCTACTGACAAAAAAGATACTTTAAATACTTTAGAAAGTCTTGCTGGTAAAAAAATTGGTGTTCAAAAAGGTTCTGTTCAAGAAAAAATTGCTACAGAACAATTACCAGATTCTAAAATTGTATCTTTAGTTAAATTACCTAATATTATTTTAGACCTTAAAGCTGGAAATTTAGATGCAGCTATTGTAGAATTACCTGTTGCTGAAGGTTATGTAAAACAATATCCAGAACTTGCTATATCTGATGCTAAAGTTATAGATGAAACTGGTGGTTCTGCTATTGCTGTAAAAAAAGGTAATTCTGAACTTGTAGAACAAATTAACTCTACTATAAAAAGATTAGAAGAAGAAGGTACTATTGATAAATATGTTATAGAAGCTAATGAAATAGTTAATAATATGGTAGAATAATTATAAAAATAGAATAAATTTAAGAATAAATTATACTTAAATTTATTCTATTTTTTTATATATTAAAATATTAGAATATATCCATTTTTGATACCATATTTCCAGCTTTATCTAACATTTTTTTACCATCATTAGCCATTTTATTTCTCATTCTTTTATCTGTCATAGCATAAGCTAAACCTACAACACCTACTAAACCTGTGGTAATCAATCCGGCTGTTGTCATTTTTCTCATAGTTATTCCTCCTTTTAATAAAAATATAAAAATAATAAAAGTATAGGTATAAATCCTATACTTTTATTATTATCAATAATTAAAAAAATATTATCCCAATTTTTACATATTTTCTTCTTTATCATTTTTTTCTTCATTATTTTCAGGTTCTTTATTTTCGCTTTTCTTTTCAATTTTATCTATTTCTTTTTTTAATCCATCAAAAAGATTTTTTATACCATCAAAAATATCTTCTTTTATTTCTTCTTCTAAATAATCATCATAAACTTCTTCTTCATAACTTCCAAATATTGCATTTAACTTTTTATCTTTATTTATAATATCTTCATCTATATCTTTTGCTTTTTTTACCATGTCATCAAAACTATCTATACTATTTATATATTTATAATTTTCATAAATATTATATAGTTCATTTGGTAAGTCGTTATGGATATATATTTTGCATAATATGAGAATTGCTTTTTCATATGATTTTTTAGATAAATCAAAATCAACCATTTTTATAAGTTTATTTTTTGCTTCTTCTTCTTTTTCTCTATTATTAGTTTTTATAAATATATTTATAAGATTTAATAATGAATTTACATATTCTTCATTATACATACCTATAACATTTTCTTTTATTTTATTTTCATTTTCATAATAATATAAGCATTTTTCAAAGTCTTCTAATATATAATATATATCACCAACCCTTTTTAATGCACTTGCATAAAACATATGCTTTTCTCCAACAGTTTCTTTTATTATATTTAAAGATTTTAATTGAATTTTTAAAGCTTCTTCTATTTTATCTATTTTTAAATAATTTTCTGCAAGTTTAGATAATGTTTCTGCAAGATATGGATGCTTATCACCTAACTTTTGCTCAATAAGTGAGCAAGCTTTTTCATAACTTTTAATTGCTAAATCATATTTTTCCATTTTAGAATATACAGAAGATATATAATATATATTAGCCATATATTCTTCAGAATTTATACCAAATAAACCTTTTATAATATCTAAAGCTTGATTAAAAAATCCTATTGCTTCATCATATTTTTTAAGTTTTTCATAACTATAACCTAAAAAGTTTAAATTATCAATAAAATCTATATTTTTATCTTTTCTATGTGACAATTCTTCTAAAAAATTATATATGGCATCTTCATATTGTTCTATATCATAGTATGAACAACCTATATTATGTAATACATTAACTATTTTTTCATCTTTTTTAGGTAAATATTTTTTCCCTAAAGATAATGCTCTTTCAAAACAATTTATAGAAAAACTTTGTTTTATTGAACTTTTTGTATAACATATTCCTAAACTATTTTCTATATCAATAATAAATTTAACTTTTTCTATATCTTCTTTATTATTAATATCATATTCTTTCTTTTCTAATATTTTTAATAATTTTTTATAATATTTTATAGATATACTATATTTACCTAAAAACTGTTGAACATATGCCATATTGTACAAATCTGTACAATATTCAATAGTTTCTTTTTCTTCTTCTCTATATAATTTTATAATACTTTCTATTTTTTCAGAAGCAGAAAAATAATCTTTTTCTTCTACATCATTTAAAAAGTCTTTTCTAATAGTTGACCTTTTATTTTTATCACTCATAATTAAAATCCTCCAATAAATAATTAAATGCTTTATTTATACTATCATAAGAAAATCCCCTTCTAGCTAAATAAGCATATATTTTTTGTTTTTCTTTATAATCTAAATCTTGAATATTTTTACCTTTTAATTTTTTTAATAATAAATCTTTTGCTTTTTGTTCTTCATTTATAAATTTATCATTATATAAATATTTTTTAAAAATTTCCTCTTCTATACCAAGTATTTTTAAATCATAACTTATTTTAAATACACCATAACCCTTTAAATTTAATTTATCTTTAATAAATGCTTTAGCAAAATCTTCATCATTTATATAGTTATATTTTTCTAAAATATTTATTACTTTATTTATAACATTAGGTGAAAAATCATTTTGTTCTAATTTAGTTATAACTTGTTTTTTAGAACGCATTTTATAACCTAAATATTTTAATGCTGTATCTTTTGCCTTTTTTAATAAAAGTTTATTTAATATGTAATTATATTTTTCTTCATCTAAAATTTCATTTTCTTTTAATTTGTAATATAGTAAATCTACTTCACCTATACCAAAGGCAAATTCATTATCTATAAATATAGAATATCTTTTTTCATTATTTTTTTGTTTTTCTATTTTTGTTATTATCAAAATAATCACCTTTATTATTATAACATAACTATAACAAAAAAATCAATTTTTAAAAAACAAGTAGTTAAAGTATTTAAAATATTATATAATAATTAACTTAATAAAAAGTAATATATTATGAATAGAAAAAATTTTGTTTTAATATTTAATTATTAGTTTAATTTTTATTATAATATTAATATTCTTAATACATATTTAGAAATTGAAAGTATACTTTATATATGTTATAATTAAAATTATAATTTAAGGAGTGATTAATATGACTAAAAATAAAGTTTTATCAATTTATATTATTTTAATTATTATTTTAGTTGTTGCTTTATTTTTACAAAACAAAAATAATGTCCTATTACCAGAAGATAAAGACCCAGATGTTTCATATACTACTTTTATTTCATTAAAATCAAATGAAGAAAATAATGAACTTATTGAAAGTTTATATAAAGATAATATTGAAAAAGATATAGAAAATATAAAAGAAAAATTATCTTATAATAATGTAGATGAAGATACAATCAATAAAGAATTAGAAAATAAAAAATTTATTTTATATATAGTAGATTTTAAACTTAATGACAAAGAAGAAAATTTAAATCTTTTTACAAAAGTAGAAATATATGCAATATATACTAATAACTATATTTATATATTTGATACTAAAATTGTTGACACTATATATTATGATAAAGAAACAAATATACTTATGCTTAATGCTGACGTTAACCCTTTAAAATCTATTTTTAGTATTGATGAAAATGCTACTATTACTTTTTTAATTGATTACTATAATAAAAAAGATAATAGTGAAACAAAATCATATAAACTTACATATAAAATTGATTTAAAAAATAAAAGTATAGAATTTTTAAATCCTAATGATGTAACAGCGGGGTAAAGATTTAAATCTTTACCCTTATTTTATTATGCAATTTTAAGGTAAATTATATAAAATATATTGTTATATTACAATTAAATTAAAAAATGTAAAAATAAATTGAAAATATCAAAATAAATGGTATAATAACTTGTAGACTACAAAAAATATTAAGGGGTGTTAATTTTGAAAAAAAATAAAAAACAGATAATAGCCTTATGTATGGCTTTTAGTCTGATAACAACTAATGTATATGCTAACAATATTAATGATTCAAATAATACTACTACCAATACTACTAGTAATATTAACAATGCTAATGAAGTTATAAATGATATACCTAAAGATGAAAATGGTAATCCTTTAACAGGTGAAGATTTAAAAATATACAATATTATAAAAAATGCACCTGTTTATACACCAACTAATTTTAATCCTATAACAACAGAAACTATTAATGAATTTTCAAATATTACTACTAAAACCACTAAAACAGTATTTGAAAATAATGATACTTATTATATGAATAGATTATCTTTTAAAGAAAATAAAAAAGAAAGATACAATATTTCTATACCTATAAAAGGAAATACTATTGCTGTTAGATATGTAGATCCAGTTAAAAAAGAATGGGTAAATACTTCTAATTTAGCAAATTTAAAACATACTACTTTATTTATTGATACAGATACAAATAGTTATGTAGTTAGTGTACCAGGTGTTTATAAAAATATTTTTACAAACAATACTTTGACTATTGCTAGAGATAAAGAACAAATGATTAAAATTGTAAAAAAAGATGGTTATTTTGATTTACAAATGTCTTTTCCTCAAGATAAAAATTTAATTGGTGAATTTTGGTATATAGAGTCTAATCAACGTTTAGTAGATTGGTCTACTATGACAAGTTTTAATCAACTTTTACCACATGACCTTTCAGAAAATAGACGTTGGAGCTATGATGGTTATTATTTCCAAACTCCTTCTAACTATAAACCAGGTGGAAAGGATATATTATATAAAAATCCTGCAAATTATACAGGTGCATCTTTTGCAAGATATGGTATGAATAATCTTTCTAAAAATCTTGGATATGTTATGACAGAAACTTGTATGAAAAATCAAAATAATTTAGGATATTGGGAAACAGGTCCTCAATCTGATTGGTTATTTACAGATTTTAAAATTGGAGCTGGTTTTTATGATACAAGATTTAATACAGATTTTGCTGTAAGTTTAATATATGCTTATCAAAATTATAACAATAAAGAATTTTTAAAAGCAGCTGTTAAATATGCTGAATTTTTCTTAAACTTTGCACAAACTGACAGCTATATTACTCAAAATGGTGGCATTTTAGTAGCTGACTATGGTTATGATAAAGGAGATCACGAAAAAACTCATGTTTCTTTAAATCATCAATTAGCTGAAATGAATTTCCTATATGAAATTTATAATATAACAGGTGAACAAAGATATTTAGATACTGCTAATAAAATGCTTCTTGGTATAGAAGATACTAGAAATCAATGGGTCTTACCAGATAATAATTTAAATTATGCTTTATTCTACACTAAAAATACTAATCCTATGATAGATTATCCTTATTTAACATATAATGACCTTTTCCAAACTAAAATATTACTTAAAAAATTATTTAATACAAATAATGATACAATAGAATTTTTAATGGCTTCTAAAAAACTTTGGATGGATAGAAATAAAGTTACTGGCTATATGACAGAAGTTGTTGAAGGACAAGATTTACCTATTATAAATTAGCTATAAAATTATAGTCAATATTACTAATCTATGCAATATTGACTATAATTTATATATATTTCACTCAAAAAATTAGGGGGAAATGAGTGGTACAATATCATTATTACCACTTAATAGATTTATATACATATTTTTAAAAAATTTTATATATTAGCAATATTAACCAATTTCAACCTTTAAACTTTATTATTGTTGTATATTTACAATTCTAAAAATAATTATTATACTTTTAGTATATAAAATATATAAATCAAAAATTTGAAAGGTTGTGTTACTTATGAAAAGGTTTAAAAAATTTTCAATGTTATCATTTATGGTTGGTTCTTTAATTTTATCAACAAATATTTTGGCATATGCTAATACTACAGAAGCCTCTGTTTCTGTCCAAAATTCTGATAAAATAATTGAACCTAAAGATAGTTATATTTTTAGGGATGAAGAATTAACTTCAAGTACAGGTTCTCAATCTACTACATTTGATACAACTGAAACATACTGTTATTATAGAATTTATGTTGAAAATAATAGTAATGTAGACTATATTGTAATTTCTCCTTCTGGTACAAGTTTTACTGTAAAAGCTAATGGAAAAAAATATATTTGGTCTCCTAAAGAAGTACCAGCTGGTACTAAAGAAGTGTCTGTTACTTCTCGTGATGGTTCTAAATTAAATGGACATATTGCTATTAGAGTTGCAGATAATTTAGGTGAAGTTGAATGGAATTAAATAAAATTAAACAACTAACTAATAAAATATTTTTATAATATTATAAAAAATACTTGAAATAATAAAAAACTTTTGTTATAATATATAAAAATTAATATATTAGCGTTTATACTTTTGTATATGAATGAAAACTAATCTATAAATAAATTTTTAGAGAGTTAATGGTTGGTGTAAATTAACATTTTATTATAGAGTTCCACTTTCAAAGCTTTATGGTGATTAAGCCATAAGGGTAAGCCCTTTATAGCTTTTATAAGAGGCTTTTTATAGCAATTTGGGTGGCAACGCGGGTAAAACTCGTCCCTTATTTTTAGGGACGGGTTTTTTATATTTTTTACTATTTTAGTAGTATATAAATAACAAAAATACAAAAACTTATATTAAAGTATAAATGAAAATATAATAAAAGAAAAAATAAAAGAAAAGGGGATTTTTATTATGTTAGATATTAAAAGAATTAGAGAAGATTTTGAAGGTGTTAAAAAAGCATTAGAAAAAAGAGGTAAAAAATATGATTTAGAAAGCTTTTTAACATTAGATGAAAAAAGAAGAACACTTTTACAAGAAGTTGAAGAACTTAAAAATAAACAAAATACTACTTCTAAACAAGTACCTATACTTAAAAAAGAAGGCAAAGATACAACAGAGATTATGGCAGAAATGAAAGAACTTTCTGAAAAAATAAAAGAATTAGATAATAGTGTTAGAGAAGTAGATGAAGAAATTAAAACACTTTTATATAGTATACCTAATACACCTAATGAAAAAGTACCTTTTGGTACTGATGACACAGAAAATGAAGAAATTAGAAAATGGGGTGAACCTAGAAAATTTGATTTTGAGCCAAAACCTCATTGGGATTTAGGGGAACAACACGATATTTTAGATTTTGCTCGTGCTGCAAAAATATCTGGTGCTAGATTTACAATATATAAAGGACTTGGTGCTAGATTAGAAAGAGCTTTAATTAACTTTATGTTAGATACTCATATAGAAAAACATGGTTATGTAGAAATTATGCCACCTCAAATGGTTAATAAAGATAGTATGTATGGTACTGGACAATTACCAAAATTTGCTGAAGATATGTTTAGAGTAGAAAATAATGGTTACTATCTTGTACCTACTGCTGAAGTACCTGTTACTAATCTTTATAGGGACGAAATTTTAAATGGTAGTTATTTAACTATTAGTCATTGTGCATTTACTGCTTGTTTTAGAGCTGAAGCTGGTTCTGCTGGGCGTGATACTAGAGGACTTATTCGTCAACATCAATTTAATAAAGTAGAACTTGTAAAATTTACTAAACCTGAAAAATCTTATGAAGAATTAGAAAAACTTACTAATGATGCTGAAAGTATTTTAAAACTTTTAAATTTACCTTATAGAGTTGTAAGACTTTGTGGTGGTGATTTAGGATTTAGCTCTGCTATGACTTATGATATTGAAGTTTGGTTACCAAGCTATAATAGATATGTAGAAATTTCTAGTTGTTCAAACTTTGAAGATTTCCAAGCAAGAAGAGCTAATATTAAATTTAAAGATAATGTTAAAGATAAAGCTACTTTAGTACACACTTTAAATGGTAGTGGTCTTGCAATAGGTAGAACTGTTTCTGCTATATTAGAAAACTTCCAACAAGAAGATGGTACTGTTATTATACCTGAAGTTTTAGTTCCATATATGGGTGGTATAAACAAAATAGGATAATTTATATTTTGCATTACAAGCCATAAAATCAAATAATAATATGACTTGGAATTTCTTAATTTAATAAATATTTAATATTTGAATATTAAATATTGGTAAGAAATATAAAAAAGTAGCTAAAGCTACTCTTTTATATTTCTCTATACATAGACACAACTTTTAAATTATCTAACTTTGTAATTTTATTTTTATGTAAAAATTTATTTTTTAACCAAAAGTTTTTAGCTTCTATATTTTCTTGTATATATGCTAATTCTATATAATTGAAATTTTCTTTTTTTAATGTACTACAAAATTATTATTTCACTACCTATACCTTTATTTTGAATACTTTTATCTAGCATAAATAAACCTATATAAATACTATTTTCTTTAGGAAAATTTGTTATATAGTCCAAAATAGCAACTAAATTATTATCTTTATAAACACCAACAAAAAACTTATCTTTCATTGTTTTATTTGGTGGTAACTCTTTAAAAATTTATTTTATATTTTCAAAAGTAGGTTTTTGCTTATAATAATTGTAATAAGTAATATTTTTAATACATAAATCATAAATTTGTTGTATATCTATTTCTTATAATTTCTTGATATTATAATTTTTTAAACTAATTAACATACTTTTCAACAAACTTTCTATATTAAATACTAAATTTTATATTAAAAACTGTTTATAGATTAAAAAATATTAACTTTTTTATACAATATATTTTTTAAAATTAAATTTTTTATCCACATTTTTTATACATACTGTTTAAAAGTATGTGCAATAAATAGTGGCTAAAGACAATGTCTTTAGCCTAAAATATTAGTTAGCTCTACCTAAATATTCACCAGTACGAGTATCAATTTTAATTTTTTCACCTTGTTCTAAGAATAAAGGAACATTTACAGAAACACCTGTTTCTACAACAGCTGGTTTTGTAGCACCTGTTGCAGTATCACCTTTAAATCCTGGTTCTGTTTCAATAATTTCAAGCTCAACAAATAAAGGTGGTTCAATACCAAAAACATTTCCATTATAAGAAAGAACTTTTACTATTTCATTTTCTTTAACAAATTTTAAAGTATCACCAACTTCTGAAGCGTTAACAGCAATTTGTTCAAAACTTTCATTATCCATAAAGTGATAAAGCTCACCATCATTATATAAATAGCTCATATCTTTTCTATCAATATGTGCTCTACTCATTTTTTCTGAAGGTCTAAAAGTTTTTTCTACAACAGCACCTGTAACAAGATTTTTAATTTTAGTTCTAACAAAAGCAGCACCTTTACCAGGTTTAACATGTTGGAATTCTAAAATAACAAAAATATCTCCTTCATACTCTATTGTAACACCATTTCTAAAATCACCAGCTGAAATCATTTAAAAATTTCCTCCTTAAACTTATGTTTTTATTATTATAATTATTTTTTGTTATAATATACATTGTATATCATTTTTATATTTTTAGCTAAAACAAAAGGAGAGTTATCTTCTATATCAAATACAATATCTGCATATTTTATATATAAATCTTCTCGTTGTTTTAGTAAATCACAAATAGTTTTAAATTTATCTTTATCTTTTAATAATGGTCTTTTATTATCATATTTTAAATTTTCATATATTTTTTGTGGTGTAGCTTTAAGATATACAATAACTCCATTTCTTTTTAGATTTATTATATTTTCTTCATCTTTAATGACTCCTCCACCTGTAGATATAACATAATTTTTAAAATTTGAAACTTTATAACAAGCTTCTTTTTCTAAAGCACGAAAATAGTCTTCACCAAATATTTCAAAAATTTTTTCTATAGATTTATTTTCTTCTTTTTGTATCATATAATCTATATCTAAAAAATAAAAATTAAGTTTTTTAGCAAGTTCTTTACCAACTGTTGTTTTGCCACAGCCCATAAACCCTATTAATACAATATTTTTCTTAGCCATTTTAATTAATGTCTTGGGTGCTCCTCAACTATTTTTATAGCATTAGAAATAGCTGTAGTAATATATATAATACTTTGATTTTCATATGAGTTCAGCTTTGCATAGCAAACTCCTTTTTCTGTTGCTACATATTTTGTAGGAAGATGATTAAGAGCATGCGCTGTAATATCTGCTTTACACTTTTCACAAAAACAAAAACAATTATTTTTTTTCATAATGTCTTCTAATTGATTAGCTACTAAATCTTCCATATAATTTTTAACTTGCATTTGGCTTTCCATATGAAAACCTCCTTTATAAATAATATTTGGTATATTATAACATATATTATTTATTTTTTCAATATTTATATAATAGTTAAAACTAATTTATAAATATATATTGTTAAAATTTTTAGATAATTTGTATTTATAAATATAAATTTAATTATTGTTAATTTTATAAAATTAATAAAGACTAGCTTAAAATATATTAAGCTAGCCTTAAAAAAATTAATCTTGTGTATATGCAAGTAAAGCAACATGTCTAGCTCTTTTAATAGCTAAAGTTAAAACTCTTTGATGTTTTGCACAGTTGCCTGTTATTCTTCTAGGTAATATTTTTCCTCTTTCAGAAATATATTTTTTAAGCTTAGCAGTATCTTTGTAATCAACAAAATCTACTTTTTCAGCACAAAAAGCACAAACACGTTTTTTTCTTTTACCACGTTTTTTGTTAACCATTGGTTTTACCTCCTTTTAAACTTAATACGAAATTATTAAAATGGTAGATTATCATCATCTACATCTTGTTCTATACTATAAAAGTCCTCATTTTGTTGCATATTTTGTGAGTTGTCAATCATATTATTTTGTCCACTAGTTGACATATTTTCGGCTTGATAGCTTTCAGAAGCTGATTTACTCTCTAAAAATTCTACTTCTTCTACTTGAACATCTGTTGACACACGCTTTTGACCGTTATTGTCTGTCCAAGAGTTTGTTCTAAGCGAACCTACTACACCTATCATTTTACCTTTAGTAAAATATTTGCTAATAAATTCAGCAGTTTTACCAAAAGAAACACAGTTTATAAAATCTGCATCTGGTTCACCATCTTTTTTAAAACGGCGATTAACTGCTATACTAAATCGTGTAACTGCTAAAGGTTCTGCACTTTGAGAGTATCTCATTTCTGGGTCTCTAGTAAGTCTACCTGATATAATAACTTTATTCATAAAGACACCTCACATATATTATGCTTCTTGACGAACTACTAAATAACGAAGAACGTTTTCTTTAATTCTCATTCTGCGTTCTATTTCAACTGGAGTTTCGCTGTTAGCTGTAAAAGTAATAAAGCTATAGAAACCTTCATTGAATTTTTTAATTTCGTAAGCAAGTTTACGTTTACCCCAATCATCAACTTTTTCAATAGTACCACCAAATTTAGTGATAATTTCTTGAACACTTTCAAATTCAGCTTTAAGAGCTTCTTCTTCTAATGTTGGTTTAACAACAACTGCTAATTCATATTT